>CATQHZ010000003.1 GCA_958296135.1 uncultured Poribacteria bacterium | reverse complement strand
TACCCTGACCCGCCAGGATGTGGCCAGTACCGTCACCGGGCTGAACGCCGACAACCCGGCGCAGATGCAGGGGGCCGGTCTGGGGGTCCTGGTACCGTATCGGGATCCGGCTCCGGCCTTCAGCCGCGATCTGCTGATTACGCGGGACTTCAGCAATTCCCCGTTGCAAACGGAGCCGGACATTGCCGTCAACCCCAACGACCCGGACCACATCGTGCTGGGCACCATCGACTACAACTTCCCCAACAACACCTCGTATGTCTCCATAGACGGGGGGGCGTCCTGGGATGGTCCTCGGCAAGTCAAGTATCTGCGCAAGGATCGGGTCTCGGGTGGGGACCCTGTGGTCGAATTCGACAGCGAGGGCAATGTGTACATGGGGTCCATCTCCATTGGCATCAAGGAATACACCGTCGGCAACGCGGTGGGCTTTGCCCTGGTCTCCAGCATCTCTGTGGCCAAGTCCGTGGATGGCGGCTATGAATGGCTGGAACCCGTGTCCGCCGCTCGCAGCGAAGTGGAAGTCGAACTCGAAGAGGACCTGACGGGCCGCCTGCGCGGCAAGATCTCCCTGGGTTTTCTGGACAAGCCTTGGATGACGGTGGGCCCCCATCCCACCATCGAAGACACGGAAGTGATCTACGTGACCTACGTGGAATTCAACACGTCCTACGAAGTCTTCTACATCGGCGAGGTTGCCACCTTGGGTTCGCCCCAAGTGGACACCACGCCGTATGTGGTCTTTTCCACGGATGAAGGCCACACCTGGTCAGATCCGGTGGCTGCCGGTCCAACCGTGCGCCGTTCCTATGGTGAAGTCAGTGACACCGAAGGCCAGTCCAACGCTATCGGCACCAAGCGGGTCGTTCAGGGGCCCGTGCCGGTCGTGGACTCCCAAGGAAATCTGTTTGTGGCCTGGCTGGACAGCACGGACGACGAAAGCCAGAAGGGCTTGGGTGAGTTCTACCTGGCCAAGTCCGAGGATGGGGGCGAGAGCTTTGGCGATCCCAAGCGCATTGCCAGTTTCCTGGAACCGGGCTTCCGGCCCCGCAATGCGTATTTCCGGTACTGGGCTTCCGTCTTTCCCAAGATGGCGCTCGGCCCCGACGACGAGATTTACATTGTCTATGTGGCCATTCCGCCGGACAACGAAACGGACGAAGGCGATGTGTTCTTCATTCGATCCCTAGACGGTGGTAACCGTTGGTCGCAACCCAAGCAATTGAACCACGACCGCGGCACGGCGCTGCAGTTCTTCCCAGCTGTGGATGTGGGGCCTGACGGGGTGATCCACGTGATGTGGGGTGACATGCGGGACGACCCGGTGGAGACGCGGTATCACATTTACTACACCCGCTCGGACGATCAAGGCAAGACCTGGGGCTTCGAACTGCCGGAACTGGACCTGCGCGTAGGGGATACGCGGGTCACGGACTTTCCTTCCAACCCCAACAAGGGCTTCCCCAACGGGCTGTTCATCGGTGACTATTTCTCGATTGCGGCTGTGGAGGACGATGCCTACATGGTGTGGGCTGACACGCGTCTGGGGGAATATGGCGGTTTCAATCAAAAGATCGGTTTCACCCGCCAACGATCCATTCCCGCGCCGGAAATTTTCGTGAGTCCGAATGCAGGCCCCGCCGGGGAGCGCATCACGGTGCAAGGGCATGGCTTTCAGCCCCTGATCAACTATTTCCTGCTGGTCGGAGGCACCGAAGTCTCCTCTGGGCGCACAGATGAACTGGGCCGCATGACCGCCAACGTGTTTGTGCCCATTTCCGGGGAAGGGGCTCATGCCGTCACCCTGGTGGATGGCTCCGGCAACTTTGCCTCCACTTCCTTTTACATGGAATTTGGTTTCGACAACATCAAGACCATCCTGGATCAGCTACAGGAATTGTTGCAGCAATAGGAAACGTCCGACAGGCGGGCTCCGGGGACCGGGAACCGGCCCCCGGAGCCCGCCTGAGTTGACTGGGCACCGACCACCGACATTCGCTGGCAATGGAGTACAGAGACGCAATGAAGACCACTTGGTACAAGGGGGGCATGGCCTGGACCCTGGCCTTGCTGCTCCTCCTGGCACTGACCGGCACCGCGTGGGCGCAGGAAGACGCGGGGGCCCATGAAGCAGCGCCGCCGAGGCCGCATCCTGTCTATGAACCTCCCCATGATCGGCCCGGTCCGGCTGTCGACACCTTGATCTTCCGGGCCTTTGACGTGGACCGGGCTCCCTTGGACCTGTTGGCCGGGGACATGGATCTCTACTACTACAACCTCAAGATTACCGCCGCCAGAGAGCTGCAAGACGAGAATGTGCGGCTGCTCGAATCGCCTGCCACCACCATCTCCCTGATCCTCAATCCGGCTCCGGCCCCCGAAGGCCAGCTGAACCCGTTGTCTTTGCCCGCTGTGCGCAAGGCCTTGCAATTCCTGGTGGACCGGGAATTCGTGGCGCGTGAAATCTATCAGGGCCAAGCCGTGCCCATGCTGACCAATGTCAGTCCCACGGACTATGATTATCTGACCATCTTCCGGCAGGTCAATGAATTGGGCATCGCGTATGACCCGGAGTACGCCCGCGGCGAGATTGCGACTGCCATGCAGGATGCGGGGGCCGAATTGGTGGACCACATCTGGCACTTCAACGATCGGCCCATAACCCTGAAATTCATTGTACGGGTCGAAGACGAGCGGCGTGAGGTCGGCAATCTGGTGCAGAACACCTTGCAGGAATCTGGCTTCCGCATCGCCACCTCCTATCAACCGTTCGCACCGGCGATCCAGACGGTCTATACCACCAACCCGCAGGACTTCCAGTGGCACCTGTACACGGAAGGCTGGGGGCGCGGCGCGCCGCAGCGGTACGACTACAGTGGCATCAACGCCTATTACGCTCCCTGGCAAGGCAACATGCCCGGCTGGCGGGAGGTGGGCTACTGGCAGTACGAGCACGCAGAACTGGACACTCTGGGCCGCAAACTGTTTCAGGGCGACTTTCAGGACCAGGACGAAAGGGACGATCTCTATCGGCGCATGACCAGTCTGGGTCTGGAGGAAAGCGTGCGCATCTGGGTCGCCACCATTCTGAACACCTATCCGGTGCAACCGGAAGTGCATGGCATTACACATGACTTGGCTGCGGGCCCCCGGGGCCTGTGGTCCCTGCGGGCTGCCTACAAGCCCGGCAACGCGGAACTCACCGTGGGCAACCTCTGGGTTTGGACTGAAAGGTCCACCTGGAACCCTGTGGGAGGCATCAGTGATGTCTACACGTCGGACATCTGGCGGCATTTGCAGGACCCGGCCCTTTGGAACCATCCCTTCTCAGGCAAACCGCAGCCCTTCCGCCTGGATTTCGACACCGAGACCGCGGGGCCCAACAGCACGCTGGAGGTGCCGACAGACGCCATGTTCTGGGATGCCAAGGCCGGAGCCTGGGTGAATGTGAAGAAAGGCACTACCGCCAACAGCAAGGTCACCTATGACTACACTCGGTATTTTCAGGCCCCGTTCCATCATGGAGGCGACATCTCCATGGCGGATGTGCTGTATGGGCTATACCACAGCATTGATCTTTCCTGGAATCCCGACAAGGCCTTGGTGGAGACGGTCATGGCAACCACAGGGCGTCCCTACTGGGAAACCATCAAGGGATACCGCGTCCTGGACGAGAACCGCATTGAGGTCTACGTGGACTTCTGGCACTTTGAGGAGGATTACATCGCGGCCTATGCCACGCCATCTGGTGCAGGCACCCCTTGGGAACTGCTGTATGCCCTGGACGAATTGGTGTTTACACAGCGACGGGGAGCGTTCAGTGCCACCACCGCCGCCCGGTTCAAGGTGCCCTGGATCAGCCTGGTGCTGGATCGGGATGCCCGGCTGGTGCGTCGCGTAGTGCAGGAGCTGGCCCGCAAGCAGCAGATTCCGAAAGCCGCGCTGACCTTGCCGGGGGCACGGGAACCCCTGGTGGACCAGACACAGGCAACCGAAGCCTACGCAGCCGTCCTGGATTGGTTCAAGGCGAAGGGTCACATGGTGATTGGCAACGGCCCGTACTACCTGGAACGGTATGACCCTGGTGCGCAATACGCCGAGCTGACGGCCTTCCGGCATGAGAACTATCCTTTCACGCCCGCGGATCTGTACGTGGGGGAACCGGAACTGGTCTCGTTCAAGGATATTCAGGTGGAGGATCTGTTCGTCGGTGAAGAATATGAAGTGGTCATGGATCTGGAAGGGCCGGGCGAGATCGCGGTGCTGTACATACTGAAGGACGCCTCCAGCGGGACCGTGCTGTTCTCGGGCCATGCGGAAGCCGCTACCGCCGAAGCCAACACGTTTTCCATCGTGCTGTCGGAGGAAGAGACGGCCGACTTGGACTTCGGCCTGCTGGAACTGACTTTGGCCGCCTACAGCGACGAGCTGGCCCGTGTCACCGAGAGGCAGGTGGAAATCGAGGTGGATGTGGGCTTCGGCTAAATCTCTGCCATCTCCATGATTGAGGCCATCCCGCGGCGGCCCGCACGCGCGACGGGCCGCCGTCCCCATGAGCGTCGCCTGTGGGCGGCGTTCATGGTCTGTACAGTGCCTGGGGAAGTGCAGGCTGGATTCGGCCTCAGCCGACACCACTGCAACGCAGCAAAGACACGGACCTGAGCCATGCGGCAACTCATTCCCCTGACTTGGCGTGCGGTGACCTTGCTGGGTGTCTTTTTTGTGGTGCTGCTGTTGCTGGTCCTGACTCTGGGTTTCACCGGTTTTTCGGATCGCATACTGTCAGCGGTGGTAGGGGAACAGATGCGGGCGGAACGCACCACGCTCGCGGAAACCATTCGGGACCCGGCCGAACTGGAACAGGCCTTGGCCGCCCGCAAGGGGGAACTGGAAGAGTTCTACGGCCTGCACACGCCTTGGTACTACCGGCTGCCGGGCACCGTATTCCGGGTGCTGAGGCTGGATCTGGGAGAGGCCCGGTCACTCCGCAGTACAGACGGCTCCAGCCGCATCATTGACATCGTCATGGAACGGCTGCCAAACACCATGATTCTGATGACCACCTCCTTGGTCATCGTGGCTGTGCTGGGATTGGGACTGGGTCTTTTTGTCGCCACCCGCCCTGGCACCTGGATGGACCGGAGCATCTCCGCTTTCGCTGCCATCACCTACGCCATTCCCACCTGGTGGATCGGCATTCTGCTTATTCTGGTGCTCTCCGTGAACTGGCGCCTGCTGCCGTCCGGTGGCATGTACAGCACTCCGCCCCCTGCGGATCCGTGGCCGCGGTTTCTGGACATGGCCCAGCACGCCATTCTGCCTGTCCTGTCCATGGTGCTGGTCAGCGTGGGTCCGTACATCTATGCCGTGCGCACCATCACGCTCAATATCGCCCAGGAAGACTTTGTGGCCATGGCCCGGGCCAAAGGCCTGCCGGAACGCCGAGTCCGCAACGTGCATATTCTGCGTGTGGCGGCCCCGCCCATAGTGACCGGCCTCATCTTCGGCCTGGCCGGTTCCCTGTCCGGCTCCATCCTGATTGAGACGGTGTTCCACTGGCAGGGCATGGGGCGGCTGTACTACGACGCGTTGGCTGGCACCCCGGACGAGAACGTGATCGTGGCCCTCACCTTCATGTTCACGCTTATCTATGTAGGCATTCGCCTGCTGCTGGAAGTGCTCTACTTCTTCCTGGACCCCCGGGTCAGCTACGCTGACTGATGCGTGTCTCCCAAGTCTGGCAGGCCCTGCGTTCCAGTCCCATCGGTGTGCTGGGCCTGCTGTTGCTCATGATCCAGGTGCTGGTCTCCTTGTATGTGGTGGTTACGTTTCCCGAGGAGTTCGGCGTCCGATTCTGGAGCAATCCAGTGTATTGGGTGGACAATCCCAAGGCCGCTCCGCCGGAGTGGGCACCCCGCTTGCGGGGACGCTCTTCCGTGGAGCATTGGTCGGCAACCCTGACGGAACCCACAGCCAGGGAGGAAAGGGGCAGAACCATCCTCACGAACTACCCCATTCCGTATGCACTGAAAACCCCTGGTGTGCCCAGCTTTCTGTCCCTGACGGTGTCCAACGTGCAGTTTGCGGAAAAGGCCCCGCTCCTGGGCCTGACCTTGATCCGTCCGGACGAGACACGCATCAGCTTGCTGCGCCATGCCATCAAGGCCCCGCGGGAGGACGAGACCGGTCCCTTCACGCGCCATGCAGCAGAGCCTTTGCGCTTTCAGATCAATGCGGAAGCGAGCGTGATCACCTTCATTCAGGAATTTCTGACGGAAGAGCATGACCTGCAGCTGGACGAGGCGCAGATCAAGAGCCAGGTGCTGGAGATCCTGTTTGGCACCCCGGGGACAACAGGGGAGTTCGAGCCTCTCCTCGGCGAATATGAATTTCTCTTTCAGACCGCCTCCCGCACTCCCGAGGACAGTGTAGGGGCAGTGCAAATCGTAGTGGGCGGGGATTCCTACGGATCCCTGGGCACGGACAGCATCGGGCGGGATCTAGCGCAAGGCCTGCTCTTCGGTCTGCCTGTGGCTCTGCTGATTGGCATCGTGGTATCCCTTACATCCACTCTGCTGGGCACGGCCCTGGGCATCACCAGCGGCTACCTGGGCGGTGCGGTGGACACGGCGATCCAGCGGATGTCCGATATCGTGGCCAACATTCCGGTGTTGCCCCTGCTCATTTTCCTGCTTTTCATCATCGGTCCCAACTTGACCGTGATCATGGTCATCCTGGTGGCTTTCAGTTGGCCGGGCCTGGCCATCCAGGTGCGCTCGATGGTCCTGCATATGCGCTCCAGCCAGCTGATTGAAGCCATTCAGGGTCTGGGCTCCTCCCGCGTCCGGGTCATGTGGCGGCACATCCTGCCGCAGATCATGCCGTACTTCCTGGCCCAGATCATCTTCAGTGCCCCGGCAGCGATTCTGGCGGAAGCCGGACTCAGTTTTCTGGGGCTGGGCGATCCTTCCATTCCCACCTGGGGTCAGATTCTGGAAGCCGGATTTCGCACCGGCGGTGTATATGTGGGCTACTGGTGGTGGATCATTCCCCCTGGGCTACTGATTGTCATGGTGGCCTTGACCTTCATGCTGATCTCGCTGGCCATAGAACCGGTGGTCAATCCCCGCCTGCAGTCCAGTCCGCGCAGATAGGGACTCCCATGGCCAAGGTGCTGGAAGTACACAACCTGCATCTGCACTACGCCGACCCGCGGGGCGCAGTGCGGGCTGTCGATGGCATTTCCTTCGAGCTGGCGGAACCCGGCACGGCCTTGGGGGGGGGGGGGGGGGGGGGGGGGGGGGGGGGGGGGGGGGGGGGGGGGGGGGGGGGGGGGGGGGGGGGGGGGGGGGGGGGGGGGGGGCGGGGGGGGGGGGGGGGGATCTCGTGGGTGAATCTGGTTGCGGCAAGTCCAGTACCGCCCATGCACTCATGCGTCAACTGCCTGCCAACACCGCCCATTTCAGCGGCCAGGTTCGACTGGAAGGGGATCTGATCTCCGACCTGGATGATGGTCGTTTTCACCGGAATGTCAAATGGCAACGCATGGCCCTGGTGCCGCAGGGAGCCATGAACGCCCTGAATCCAGTGATGCGGATTGGACCACAGATCATAGAGCCCCACCTCGTCAAGGGGGGCCTGCGCAAGCCGCAGCTGCGCGAGAAGGCCCAGACCTTGCTTGCCCGGGTAGGATTGCCCGCCAGCGTATATTCCCTCTACCCCCACGAATTGAGCGGGGGCATGAAGCAGCGCGTGATGATCGCCTCTGCCCTGATCTTCAATCCCAGTCTCCTGATTATGGATGAGCCCACCTCCGCCCTGGATGTGAGCGTGCAGGCCCAGATCATGAATCTGCTGAAAGACTTGAAGAAGGACGGTTTGTCTCTCATCTTCATTACCCATGACATCGCCTTGGCCAGCGACATCTGTGACCAGATTGCCGTGGCTTATGCGGGAGAGCTGGCTGAGCAAGGCACTGCGGAGCAAGTGCTGGGCCGTCCGGCCCATCCCTATGCCCAACGGCTGCTGGCGAGCATGCCCCGCTTGCAGTCGGACAAGATGCCGGTGTTCATTCCTGGCGCGCCGCCGGATCTGCGCCAGGTGCCGCCGGGGTGTCGCTTCCAGCCTCGCTGCGATGAGGCCATGCCCGTCTGCGCAGAGCGGGACCCAACTCGCATCAGTCTGTCGACAGGCCAACAGGTGTGGTGTTGGCTGTACGATGAAGCACAGCAGAGCTCACCGGATTCCCAGACAACGTGAGTGGTGGACACATCGCGGTCTGCCCGAGACCGCATTCCGGCCGGAATGGCGGCTCCTTGCGCGGATGACAGCAGACCCTGCACCCCTGGGCCCAGCAAGTTCCGTCCCATGGCCACGCGTTGTCCCTGCATATAATGGGATGCAGGGGCAGATGCTGATGCCGATCGCGCGGATCAGAAACACCGACCCATCAACGCGTTTGTGGACATGGTGGCCTGCTGAGCCCAGGCGGTGACGGTACGCCTGGGCCGGGGGACCGGGCCTTTCTGACTCCGCTTGCCCACCAGTTCTTGCGGGACGCAAGTACCAGACCTGCATCGGTGACGGAGCCTGGACCTTTGACACTGAGATGCACTCGGGGTTGTTGCTGCTGACCGAGGTGCAGAGTAGGACGGATTGCATGGCCCCTGTGTGCTTCTGTCAGTACCTGTGCAACCAGAGTTGCTCCTGGCACATCAGGCCCAGCGGTTCGGGGATGATCGCCCTCTGCTCCCCTTGACCGTCATGATTTCACCGCCCCGATTCTAGTGTGGCGGCTGGAGGCCCTGCAGAACCGGGACTTCAAGGAGCGTCTGCTGTCCTTCATCAGTTTGACGTTGCAGGATGTTAATCCGCGCCTGTCGCCGCAGGTCCCGCGGACGACTCAGGAGCTGGAAGAAATGGTAGAGGCATGTCGCATGTGGAGGATAGTCTGAAGTCCTGCCCGAAGGTGTTGCTGGCCTGCCACATTGCACCAGCCACGGCCCTGGAACTGGGATTGGACCTGCTGGTCATGAAGATCCAGCCTACCTTGGGGCCCCTGATCCATGCGCGGGGAGACCTGGACCGGCTGCGCACCCTCATCCTCCTCCGCCCCAGGGCAGCGTGATGGCGGAGGACCGAAATACATCGAGAACCTGTTGCAAGAGTGCTATTCCTACCCTCTCCCCTGCACACACAATGATCCCAGGCCAGATTGAGGCCGCCGCTGCAGTCTACGGCCGGGGCCGGAGATCATGCAGGCGGGCCAGTGGATTAATCCACCGCAGATGGCAGCGGCCCTTTGATTCTCGGGAGAACCGAGGGGCACATGGCCTTTGCACTCTGCCCGGCTGGATTGTGCGTGTACGGGCAGCCGTCGTGGAACTGACCCACAAGCAGGCATTCCGCTCTTCCCCAGGCGCGCTGCTGGCAGCTCAGGGTGCAGTGGTTCCGGGTTGGCGTGGACAATCGGGGGTGCAGTAAAGTTGTTGTCGTCGCCAGTCCGGTGCAGCCCTTGAGCAGAAATCATTGATACGGCGTACACTCTTGGTAGGACCCCCATCCCCTTGGAATTGGTGGGATGGGCAAGGATACGCTCCTTGTGCGCCCGGGACGTTCCTTCTTGTTCATCACGCACGTGGGATATCCAATCCATTGCACCATACCTGCCATGTTAGGGAGTAGATGTGTCTCAACCCCCGTCCATCAAGATCGAATCTGTAGAGCTGCACTCCATTCGCATGGAGTACGTGCATCCCTTTGAAACCAGCTTTCGGCGGGAGACGCATCGCCCTTCCATCCTGGTGCGCGTCAATGCCCAGGGGCTGTCGGGCTGGGGAGAGTGTGTCGTCGGGTCTGGCCCCTGGTATTCCGCGGAAACACTGGTCACAGCCCGTCACATATTGGCAGACTACCTCATTCCCCGCCTCCTGCAGACGCCGCTGCAGAGCCCCCGCGCAGCTGGGGCGCTGTTCCGGCAAGTCAGGGGTCACAGCATGGCCAAGGCCGTCTTGGAGAACGCCCTGTGGGATCTGTGGGGTCAAATGCAGGGGGTGTCTCTGTCTCGGTTGCTGGGCGGCACGCGTTCCGAGGTGCCTGTAGGAGTCAGCGTGGGCATTGAGCCTACGCTGCGCGCACTGGAAGCCCGGGTCGCCGAGTATGTGGATGCGGGATACCAGCGGGTCAAGCTCAAGATCAAGCCCGGTTGGGACATTGCCGCAGTGGAGCGAATTCGCCATGTATGGCCGGACTTGCAGCTCCAGGTGGATGCGAATTCGGCCTACACCCTGGCCGACCTGAACACCTTCAAGGCCATGGATGGCATGGGGCTGCTGCTGATTGAACAGCCGTTGCACCATGAGGACATGGTAGAGCACGCGGAGCTGCAGAAGCATCTGCAGACTCCCATCTGTCTGGATGAGAGCATCCACTCTCCCCATCATGCGGCTTGGGCCCTGCGTATTCAAGCCTGTGGCAACATCAATATCAAGGTGGGTCGCGTTGGGGGGCTGACGGCCGCATTGGAAATTCACGATCTCTGTCAGGAAGCCGGCGTTCCGGTCTGGTGCGGGGGCATGCTGGAAACCAATGTGGGGCGGGCGTGTAACGTGGCCTTGGCCAGTCTGCCGAATTTCTCGCTGCCCGGGGACATCTCGGCGTCCGCCAGGTACTTTTACCGGGACATCGCCCGTCCCGACTTCACCGTGTCGGCCCATTCCACTGTGGCAGTGCCTCAGGCCCCAGGACTGGGCGTGGAGGTCTCGCTGTCGGCTCTGAGGTCCGTCACCGAGGCCCGTGACTGCTACGCCTGAACCGTATTGTGCCGCGACTCCGGTCCTTTGCCGGCGGCCATGGGCATTGGTCCAGGCATCCAATGCGTCGAGTCCTTTTTGACCATGGTTTGCCGTCCCATATAGAATGGCGGAGGCCGCAAGAAAACCTTTTACACTCCAAGTTGGCTGTGTGTTCCAGCGTCAGCCTGCATTCCAGTCCAGCTTGCTTCGTCGCCCTTGGTTGCTTGGACGCGGCCGGTTTAGTGCCCTCTCTTGATTCACATGCACACAAGGAAAAAGATATGAGAAAGACGTTGCGATTTGGCTTGATTTCCGCACTGTTGATGCTGGCTCTGCTGGTGGTAGCCTGTGGTGGCGCCGCACCGGCCGCGAGTTCCGAAGCAACAGAAGAGGACATGGCGGAAGACGAAATGGTGTCCGACATGATGGGCAACCCCCTGGAGTCCCCGGTCCTGTGGGAACGGGTCGCCTCCGGCGAACTGCCGCCGCTGGAAGATCGCTTGCCCAACGAGCCCTTTGTGGTCGGGCCGGGTGTATTGCTGCCCGAGGGGCATGTGGATTGGAAGCCCGGTGTGTATGGCGGCACCTTGCGCACACTCCATTTTCGCCCGGACTGGAATCCGGACATTTTTGTTGGCATGAACGAGTCCCTGCTTTCGGCTCCCGGGCTGGGGGTGCAGGGCATTCGGGGCAACATCCTGCACAGCTACGAGGTCTCCAACGAAAACCAGACCTTCGTCTTTCACATGCGGGAAGGTCTGAAGTGGTCGGACGGCGAACCGGTAACCTCCGCGGATGTGGCCTTTGTCGCCCATGACATCTACGGCAATGAGGAACTGACCCCGACCTATCCGAAGCGTTTCCGCACCCGAAATGCTCCGGACGGCACGCCCATGACGCTGACTGTCATTGACGACTTCACGTTCCAGGTGGACTTCGATGCGCCATACGGCGGATTCCTGCGCAACCTCACCATTGAGACATGGAACGGCTGGACCGAGCTGATCCGCCCCTCCCACTACTTGCAGCAGTTCCACACTTCCTACGTGGATCTCGAGGATCTGCGCCCGTTGCTGGATGAAATGAACCTGACTGACGAATGGAATCAGGTTTTCACGGACCAGGATTGCCTGAGCTGGCATGTCAACCAGGAGAAGTGCATTGTGTCTCCGGTCCTGACCCCTTGGCAGCGGGTGGAAGCCTCGGAGCCGGGACTGCTGATCTTCGAGCGGAACCCCTACTATCACAAGGTGGACGTGGAAGGAAAGCAACTGCCCTATATTGACCGGCTGCTCTCCAAGCTCGTGGAAGATGTGGAAATGGTGAACACCGGCATCCTGGTCGGCGAAGCTGACTTCATGCGGGAAAGCACGGGCTTGGTCAAGATTCCGCTGTATGTGGAAAACGGCCCCGCGGGCGGGTACCGGCATCAATTGCTGGACATGCATGTGGACTCCAGTTCCATTTGGATCAATCAGACCTACAACGACGACAACGATTCCAACGCCGCCAGCTGGCGGGCGATCGCCAGTGACGTCCGCTTCCGCCAGGCCATCAGTCTGGCCGTGAACCGCGATGAAATGATCGAGTCCCTGTATTTCGGCTATGCCACCATGCCTTTGCAGACGGTCGGGGAAGAACTGTCCATCCAGAATGTGCAGCGGGCCAATGATCTGCTGGATGCGATAGGCCTGGATCAGCGGGGAGACGACGGCTTCCGCCTGTACCCCAGTGGCGAACCCTTTACGATGCTGATCGAGCACGGTGCCCACGCGCCGGATCTGGAGCCCGCTTCGGAACTGATCGGCGAGTACTTGAAAGAGGTAGGCATCAACGCTTCGGTCAAGAAGCTGGAATCCTCGCTGTGGGCCGAGCGGCGCAACAACAATGAGCTGCAGGCCACCGTCTTCTGGGCCCATGATCAGGGCTGGGACAACAACTGGACCAGCGACACCATTCAACGCGCTGGCTATGCCTGGTGGGTGTACATGACGCAGTCGCCAGACAGCGAAATGGCCATGGAACCACCGCAGTGGGTTCTGGACTCCTTTGAACTGGACAAGAATCGCTGGGGTTCGGTGTCTGGCAGCAACGAATACAATCAGTACAAGGAAGACGGCAATGCGTGGCATCGGGCCAACCTGCCTGAAATCACGATCGTCGAGAACGTGAAGTATCCGCTGATTGTGTCGGTGGACATGGCCAACGTGGCAACCGAGGGATATGCCATTGCACAGAACTTTGCCATGGAGCAACTGTTCTACGTGAATCCCGAGGATCACTAGATTTTGATGGGACAGGTTGGGGGCCCTAGGGCACTTCAGCCTGTCCGTTTTTTCCATACTCAAACAGAATGTGCCCCTGAGTCCGGCCTCCCTGCCAGATGGTTGCTTACATCGTCCGCCGTGTCATTATGCTGGTGCCGATCCTGCTGCTGATATCGGTGGTCTCATTCGCCGTCATTGAGTTGCCGCCCGGAGACTGGGTGACGTATCAGATCGAGAATCTGCGTGCCACCGGTATACAGTTGAATGAGGAAGAAGCGGAACGACTGATTGCCATGTACGGTTTCGACCAACCATCTTGGCGACGGTATCTGCGCTGGATGGAAGGCATTCTGCTGAGATTCAATTTTGGCTGGTCCTTCCAGTGGGGCAAGACGGTCAACGAGCTGTTGGCGGAACGTCTGCCCTTGACCCTCCTGATTGCCATTCTCTCCTTGATTATTTCGTGGGTGCTGGCGGTCTCCCTCGGCATCTACTCGGCTACGCACCAGTACTCCATCTTGGACTATGTCTTCACTTTCTTTGGCTTCCTGGGATTGGCCACGCCCGGCTTTCTGGTGGCCATGGTGCTCGCCTGGTACATTTTCAAGTTCACGGAGTTCTCGCCGCTGGGCCTCTACTCCATTGAATACATGGGAGAGCCTTGGTCTACAGAGAAGTTCGTTGACATGTTGAAACATCTGGTTCTGCCCTGCCTCATTGTGGGACTGAGTTCTACAGGAGCCTTGATGCGAGTGATGCGCGGCAACCTGCTGGATGAACTGAAGCGGCAATATGTGATTACGGCTCGGGCCAAGGGGGTGGCGGAAACGCGTCTGCTCTTCAAGTATCCGGTGCGCATGTCCATGAACCCGGTCATCAGCACGGTGGGCTGGACCCTGCCCGTCATTTTCTCCGGCGAAGTGCTGGTCTCTCTCATACTGGGTCTGCAGACTGTGGGGCCGCTGCTGCTGAGAGCGGTCTTGGCCCAGGACATGTTCCTGGCCGGCAGCATCGTCATGATCCTGAGTGTGCTGACCGTGATCGGCACTTTGCTCTCCGACATTCTGCTGGCCGCCCTGGACCCGCGGATACGCTACGAAGGCGCGGCCAGATAGCCCCTGCCTTCGCTGGATACCTCACGATATGGACGCTACTGCGGGAACGGCCCAAGGCACGCTGGTTCCAGAGATAAAGGAACAGGACGACAGCTTCTACTACGCCAGTCAATGGGAACTGATCTGGTGGCGTTTCCGCCGACATCGCATGGCAATTGTTTCGCTGTTGCTGCTGTTGCTGCTCTATTTCCTGGCCATCTTTTCAGGATTCTTCAGCCCATATGACACCTCAACGCGCTTTGAGGACTACCAGGAGGCGCCTCCCGTCAAGATCCGCTGGTTCCAGACAGATGAAGATGGACAGCGCAGATTCAAGGGGCCCTACTATTACGGCTTTGAAAAGGTGCTCAACCAGGAAAAATTCAAGTTTGAATTCTTTCCCATTGAGGAAACCGCGTATCCTCTGCGGTTCTTCGTGCGGGGCATCGAATACACGGTCATGGGTGACTTCAAGTCTGACCGGCATTTCTTTGGGTCCAGTGATCCGGACGCGCCGCCACTGATGCTCTTTGGAGCCGACCGCCTCGGCCGGGATCTGCTCAGTCGCACCTTGTACGGGGGCCGGATCTCACTCTCCATCGGGCTTCTGGGCGTGGTGTTGAGCCTGGTTCTGGGCATCGTGCTGGGCGGAGTCTCGGGATACTTCGGAGGCCTCACAGACGAGATCATTCAACGCATCATCGATTTTCTGCTGTCCATTCCCAGCCTGCCTTTGTGGATGGCCCTGTCCGCTTCCCTGCCCAGATCCTGGCCCGTCTTGAAGACATACTTCGCGATCACCATCATTCTTTCTATTCTGGGGTGGACGGGCCTGGCCCGGGTTGTCCGCGGCAAGCTGCTTTCCTTGCGCGAAGAGGACTATGCCATGGCGGCCAAGGCAGCCGGCACCAGTGAAAGGCGCATCATCTTCAAGCATCTGCTGCCGGGATTCACCAGCCATCTGATCGTGACCATCACCTTGATG
>CATQHZ010000002.1 GCA_958296135.1 uncultured Poribacteria bacterium | reverse complement strand
ATTCGCTGGCGGGTCTCGGCGATGCGCCGCCTGATGTGCTTGATGAGCTCGGCCCGGTGCGCGCGGACGAAGTCCTCAACCGGTTCGGTCTCGTGGGGTTCGGCGAGCGTCGCCGGGTGTTCGTGTTTCTTCGTCACGCTGATGCTCCGGCGTGGTAGTCGATTCGGTGGTGTGTTCGGGGTCCCTGGCGGCGGCGCGTGGGGTGGGGCCCTGCGCGGCGGCGGGGAATTGACCTTCGGCCTGCACTTGTCGTCGGGATGATCCCTTGCGGGGAAGAGGCTCGGCTGAGCATGGGAGCTCTGGCGGCGTGTCGGGGCTCGACTCCCGTTTCGTTGTCGGGCGCCGCGGCGCTGCGTTGCCTCCCCGGATCGATCTGCTCTTTCGCGGTCTTGTCGAGGATCCTCTCTATGGGCGGGGACGTGGTCCCGGAAGCTGTTCGGGTCCTCGCCGGCGAGCACGTTGTCGACGGCCGTGGCGGCCTGCTCCGGCGTGATGGCTCGCAGGTTCATGTCCCTCTCGCCGGAGCCGGTCGCGTGCGGTTCGCAGTCTGGTCGTGTTCATGCCGTTGTTTCCCGCGTTGGGCGGTCGCGCCCTGTGGTTCAGCCGGTGAAGGCGTCGAGGCGGTCGGCTGCCCGGATCAGCTCCCGGATTCGCTGGCGGGTCTCGGCGATGCGCGGAACGGGTCGCCCCAACTGAACGGTCGACCGCTGGCCGTGGGTTCGTTCTCGTCTTCGTGGCAGCCGGCGTGTCCGGCCGGCAGCGTGCATGTCGCGGTGAACTCGCGGGTGATCGGGCCGTTGAGCCCTTTCCGCTCGGTGACGCGGCCGGATCTCCGGCCGCAGGGTGTGGGCCGGTTCGCCAGGCTCTTGTTCGCGCGGTTGATCGCGCGGGTGATGATGGTCCGCTCCCCGTCGTTGTAGTCGTGGGCGCGGCCTTTGGCCGCTTCCAGGGTCATCAGGAAAACGGCGAACCCGGGCGAGGTGGTGCGGATGCCGGGCTTCGGCGGGAGCCGTTCGATCGTGCCGGCGTCGTAGGCTCGCGCGTATTCCTCGGCTTCGAAGCTGCCGACCGGGTGGCTGTTGACCTGGCTCGGCGCGTTCCTCTCTGCGTCGTCCTTCCCGGCTTTGTGCCCGGCGCGCACCCTGGCGAGCTCCTCGCGCGCCTGCTCGAGCCGTTCGGGGCCGCCTTCGCCGAGCTTCTTCTCGCACCGCGCGCACCGTTTGAAGGCGGGGTCGCTGTCGGTCTCGGTCCAGTTCGGGGCGGTCCAGACACGTCCTGCGGCGCCGCAGACCGGGCCGGAGTCGTCGAAGCCCTGGATGTGCATGGTCTTGATTCGCATCGTGGTTCTCCGCGGTTGGTTCCGGTGCTGCCGGCGCCGTTTGCCGTGCGCCTCAGAGGCCGTAGGCGTTGAGGATGGCGTTGGCGTAGACGTCGACCCGGGCTGCTGCGGCCGGGGCGGGTTCGACCTCGGCGATCCGGGCGTATTCCCGGGCGCTGACGTGCGTCACGCGGAAGCGTTCGCCGTCGCGGGCGCAGTGGATCCGGATCCGGTACGGCCCGTTCATGCGGATGCAGGCCGCGGCGACGTGGTTGCTGATGCGGGCCTCGGCGTCCTGGGCGGTCCGCAGGTCGATGAAGTCGGTGCGCACGTCGACGCCGTCGACGTCGTTGATGGCGTTGCGGGTGAGCTCCTCGCGCGCAACGCTGATGCGCTGCTGGGTCGCTTCCGGGTCGTGGGGCTGTCCCTGTTCCGCTTGGTGGGCGGCGTCGACGAAGGCGTCGACTTCGCCGGCCATCATGTTGATCACGCGTTCGGCGATGCCGCGGGCGGCGGCGGTCGGGTCGTTGGTGGTCATCGTCGTGCACCTTCCTGCGGCCGGGGCGGGGCCGCGTGGTGGGTGAAGAGGGCGGGCTGGCGGGGTGATCCGCGTGTGACGCGGAGAGGGGGCGAGGTACGGGTGATCCGCGCGTGCGGAAGGCGGCGGTCCACGACCTGGGCTTCGGCCCCCGTTGAACTTGTCTCTCAGTCAGCAGGTCCGTCGTGGCGCGTGTCGCGCCGGACGGCGGGGCTTGGTGGTGTTCGGTCGGTTGCGTTGGGTCCCAGGATCTTCGGGAGCAGCTCGGCCAATTCGTGATCTCGTCGTTCGGCCGCGGCGCGCTCGGCTTCCACCCGCTCCTTTACTGCGGGGTTGAGCATGTTCGGTTGCCAGAGGATCCGGACCTCGTTGCTCCGGGCGATCGCGAACTGGAACAGCTCCTTGTCCGCGAGCCACTTCGCCGCCGCGCGGCGGTCGGCTCCGGTTGGCGGAAAGAACTGCATCCCTCCGGCGGTGACCATCCACTCCGCTGCCGTGGCCTTGTCGAGCCGTTCTCGTTGCGCTGCGATCGCTCGGCTGATGCCCTTGTTGTCGCCTGGCATGGTCGGTGGTGTCCTCCGTTGTCGGCGTGCGTGGAGCCGTCATGCGGCGGGTGCGCCCGTCCGAGGAGCATACGAACGCTGACGTACCCTACGTCGGCGTGCGTGGAGCCGTCATGCGGCGGGTGCGCCGGCCTGGTCGGACGCCGTTGTTGCGGCGCCGGCCTTCTCCGGGTGCTCGACGGTGAAGCGGATCGTGTCCTGGCTGCTGTCGGGGGCGACGAAGGCCCAGAACACTGGCCATTCGGTCCACTTGCGTGTTTCGGGGCAGTGCTCGTGCACCATGGCGAGCATCTCCCGGTGGGCGGCTTTCTCGTGGGCGAGCCACTTCGCGTAGCGCTCGAATCCGCGCGGCAGGTCGGTGACCCAGGTCGCATCGGCGTAGGTGCAGTACTCGCGGTCCCCCGCACACAGGATTCGGATGTATCCCTGTGCGCCGGGCAGGACGTCTTCTTCTGGTACGAGGACGTCATAGCCGACGGCGATTGCGCCGTCGGCGGCGGGGGACATCGCCAGGCGGTGGCGGTGTATCTCGATTCGCATCGGGCTGTTCCTCGGAATTGGTGAGCCTGTTGGCCGTCGGCCCCCGTCTGTTCCGTCAGAGGCCGCAGGCTTTGAGGATGGTGTTGGCGTGGACGTTGGCAACCGGCTGTTGCGGCCCGGGCGCGTTCGACTTGGGCGATCCGGCCGTACTTCCGGGATCCGCGCTGGAGTCCATGGACTCCTTGACCGGCATCGTGGTTCGACCGTTGCGGGTTTACGCGGCTGCTGCGGGCTCGTGGTCTTCGGCTCGGTCGATGTTGCGCGTCAGCCAGTCGGCGATCCGCTGGGAGTCGGCCGCCGCCTTGCGGACGGCGTTCGGGTCGTTGTCGAGCGCCTTGATCCATCCGGCTACGTAGGCGTGGCCGTGTTGCGGCTCGTGGCCGATGTGCAGCTGCTCGCCGAGCATCATCGCCGCGATCTCGGCCCGCAGCTCCTCGATGGCGTATTCGGCGCTGCCGCTCTGGGTGATCTTGTGGGCCGGGCGGTCGAGACGGGACGGGTGGGACGTGGCGTGCGCCAGCTCGTGTAGCAGCGTGTGCTCGTAGCTGCCCTGTCCGATGAACTGCGCCGCTTCCGGCATGGTGATCATGTCCGCGGATGGCGAGTAGCAGGCGCGGTCGCCGGGGACGTGGACGATTCTGACGTGCGCGTCGTCGGCCACTTGCCGGACGGCCGCCTGCGGCTCGACGGCGGGGGCGTCGGGCTTCAGCGGTTCGAGCAACAGGCCGTCGGCCTGCTCCACGTTGAAGACGTTGTGGACGGTGGCGTAGAACGAGGGGCGAGTCTCCTCGTCGGTTTCGGGGTCGGTGGCCGCCTTGGCCGCCCGGTTGCGCCAGACCAGGATGGGCGTGCCCTTCTCGCCCTTGCGCACCATGCCGCCGGTGGCCCGGATCTGGCCGAACCCGGCCCAGCGGTTGTCGGCGTAGCCCCGCGTCGCGGCGGTGGCCATCAGCAGGATCCAGTTGTTGCCGCGGTACCTGCGTTGCGTGGTGAAGTTGGTGGGACCGGTGAACTCGCCGGGCTTCCACGGTTTCTGCCAGGGGGCGGCGCCGGCCTGGAGGGCCTCGATGATGCGGTCGGCGAAGGTGCGGGCGTAGTTCTCGAGTCGCTGGTTCATGGTGTGGCTCCGGTGGCGTGGGGTGGTCTGCGCGCGCGGAAGGGGGACGGAATGTGCTGTGACGGGTGGGGGTGGGGTGACCGCGCGCGGTAAGGGAGCGGATGGAGGCAGGGAAGTGGCGCGGGGTGATCCGCGCGCGTGCGGAAGGGGTGGACCCCGCTGGCGAGCGGTCACATGGCGAGCGGGTGATCCGCGCGCGTGCGGAAAGGGGCCCGGGCGATGGCCGTGTGTCGGGGGGGGGTGATCCGCGCGCGTGCGGAAGGGGGGGTAGACGGCGGCGGTCTGCCGCGGGGGGGCATCCAGCGTCGCCTGCGGTTCTTCAGTTCGCAGGATCGAGTCCGGAACTCCAGCAGTGGAGGCAGTCGTTGTCGTCGAGGATGAGCGTCGCGGATCGGAGTATCCGTGCTGCCAGGTATGGGTCGGCGGAGCCGATTCCGCCGTAAGCGCCGGCGGTCACATCGTGCATGTCCCGCCGTATGTGTTGTCGGTCCGTATCGTGTTCAGCACACGTGCGGCTTTGTTCGTTGATGGGAGAAGCCGTGTCGTGCCCCTGGGTGCTTCGTCGGTGTTGAAGAACGCCCAAACCATGGATACGGGACAGCAGCTGCGTCTCGTACGCAAACGCGCTTCGGGTGGTGTTCATCGTCGTGTGCATCCACGCATGCGGCTCAGCGCGTTGCGGTTCTGCGCCGGCGGCACGCGGTTCCAGAAGGAGCGGTAGCCGTTGGACACCAGGGCCCCGGTCTCGAGTGCGTTGGCGAGGAATCGGACGACTTCCCGCGGGTTTCTGATCTGCGGGCTGTGGAACCCGGATCGCGGGCCGCTCGCCCGTACGACCGGACCGAATCGTTCGACACTGCCGCTGGCTGTTCGTATGGCGAGCTGGACCGGCGTTCCCCGGGCTGGGAAACTCCCGAAGAAGACGGTCACTTCGAGCTGCCGGTTGCTGCAGACCGCTGCGAATCCGAGGTGCTCTCCGGTATCTCCCAGCTCGCCGCGCATCACGTAGATGCGTTCGCCGTTGGCCTCGAGTTCCTCGATCTCGCGGATTTCGGGTGTGGCCAATTGCTGGGCGGCGAGCGTGGCGCCGACCGCCGACGCGAGCACGATCGCTGCGGTTGCGGTTGACAGTGGCGTGACCGGTCTGTTCGGCATGTTCGGCTTCCTTCCTCTTTTGCGGGTGCGCTCGGAAGGGTACGGCATGCCGTCCGTGCGGGGACCTTGCGCTCTGTTGCCGTAGCGCCCGTGTTTGGGCCTTGGGCCTGGTGTCGTCGTACCGACGCCGATGCGTGGCGCTTTGCGCTCAGACGAGGCTCAGGTGTAGCGTTTCGTGGTCTGCGGCCAGGGCTCGCAGGCTTGCGGACATCTCGCCGGCGAGTTCGGTCAGCTCGGTTCCGGCCGCCTCTTGGAAGGCGTCGCTCGCGAGCACGGCGGCGAAGCGTTCGACCGCCTGGCGGTCGGTCGTGAACGGCTCGTCCTCGTTGATCAGCACGTTGTGCAGCACGTTGATCTGCGCCGGGTCGGCGCGGCAGTCCGGGTCGAGCGTCTTGTCGCCGCGGATGGCGACGTCGGCCATCGCCGCGATCGTGCGGTACGTGTCCGTCGGCATGGTGCAGTTCGTCGGGTGGAAGCTGACGTGCATCAGGTGCAACGACATTGGGTCTTTCCCTTCATGGAAGCGCTCGGCCGTGGATCCCGCTCTATTCGGGCTTTCGCACGCAGCGGCAGAGCTGCTCCAGCATCTCTGTCGCGTCCCGGTTGAGCGGAACCTCGACGTTCGACTCGGCGTCCGGTTCGGCGTCGGAGCACCGGAGCGAGGCGAGGACGCCGTACGGCATGCCGTCGCTGTCGAGCGGGACGTGCACGTACCAGCCTTCGAGACCGTGTCCGCGCAGTGCGATTCGGATCTCTTCGGCCGGCCGACCTTCCTTGCTCCAGGTGCGCCAGACGGAGCGGCCTTCGACGCGCTCTATCGTCCAGGTGCCGATGTCCTGCAGCAGTTCCTCGGCCTGCTCGGCCCGGTAGGTGTCGGTCGCCGGCGGGGTATCGTCTGGCGGCAGGTGGGTGATCGTGATGGCGGGGACGCTGGTCCCCGCGGGGTCCTCGTCCTGGACGATGTCGGCCGTCTTCAGGTGGACTCGTTCGTCGAGGCGCAGCGCGTTCTCGTTTCTGTCGTCCTCGAGTAGCCAGCGGTCCATCGCGGTGAAGGCGTCGGCAAGATAGCGCAACAGCGTGTGCAGCTCGGGCGGGGGCGCCGGTTCCTCGTGCAGCATCGCGTGGTAGACGGCGGGCGTGGCCGTTCCGGTGTCCCTGGTACCCGGGTCTGGTGGCCTGCCGGGTCCCGCGGTTGCGCTTGTTGGATTCAGGCCGGGCGCGCCGTCTCGACTCTTCCGCCGGCCCGCCTTCGGTTCGGTGATCGCGGCTGCGAGGGCGTTGTCGGCCTCCAGGCGCCGGCTCGCGTCTGCCGCGAACGTCTGCGTCCGGCCCTCGAAACGGTGCGTCGTCACCTGCTCGTTGTTCTCGCTACGGACCAGCTCGATCCCGTCGTACTGGTCGGCCGTGGCCGCGAGTCGTTCGCGGGCCATGTGCCAGAGCGCGGCGGCGTCGTTGGCGAGGTCCGTTGTACCGGTGCGCGCGCGGTGTGCGTTGAGCTGTGCGCTGCCGGTGCCGATGAAGTGGCAGTGCACCAGGTAGCCGGCTGCGCGCGCGGCGGTGACGGTCCTTTTCGCGAGCGGGGTCGTTGGCCAGTGTCGTGCGCAGTCCGAAGGAGCGGCCTGCCTGCAGGTGCTCTTCCATCTCGCCGGTGAGGATCCTGTATGCCCAGGCCCGGATCCCGGCATCGGTGCTGTTCAGTGCGCCGGTGGCGATGGAGCTCTGGGTCCAGTTCGGGAAGCCCTGTTCGTTGACGGCGTGCTGGTTGGGGACGGCCTTGGTCCCGTGCACGGTTTCGGGGAGTCTCTTGCTCTGCGCTCTGCGCCAGCGGTTCCGTCCAGAGAATGGCGCCCCGGCGATCAGTGTCAGGACGGGTCGGTCGGATGTGTCGTTGCTCGGCATCGGGTTGATCCGGATTTCTTTTGAGTGGGGCATGTGGACCGCGTCGGACGAGGCTCGACGTTGCTCGCCGCGTCGATGCGCGCGTGGGCGATCGCGGCGTACTTCGCGTCCTGTTCGATCCCGCGGAACGAGTGTCCTTCGAGCAGGCAAGCGATGCCGGTGCTCCCGGAGCCTGCGAACGGGTCGAGGATGATCCCGTCGGGCCGTGCTACGAGCCGGACGAGCCAGCGCATCAGTTCGACGGCTGACGGTCGGGTGGTCGTTGATCGGCTCGCGGGCCTTGCTCCCTGTTGCTTGGCTGTCAGCCGGCAGGCCGCAGTCGCGTTCGGCGCGGCCGGCCTTCGGGCAGCAGAAGAAGCGGCTGGCGCCTCCGGTGGTTCCAGTTGGTCAGCTCGGCGGTCTGTTCGGCATCGGAGTGTCGTCTCCTCTTGCCGAGCCTCAATTAGTTAGAGCCCGGTCGTGGGTTCTGTGCCGGCCGCATCGCCGGCGGCGTCGACTTCCCGGTACGGGAGCGTACGGTCCCTGTAGTGGAGCATGTCCCCGGCGAAGATGCACAGGGCCTGACCGGTTCGGCATCCGTGGCCGGATGTTCGATCCGGAGGATGTGGCAGGTCGCTTCGTCGTGGCCGAGCAGGCCGTTGATCATGTGGATTCGCATGGTCCGGGTCTCTCTCGCCGACGGGGCGCGGCGCTTCAGCCGGTGTTGGCCGGCTCGAGGTGGAGCAGGTTGCGCACGAGGAGGTCTTCGACCCGTAGACCTTCCGCTCGCCGCACTCGTCGCAGCGGTACTCGCTCGCGTCCGGCTCGACGCCGTCGGTCTCGGCGCCGCAGCCGATGCAGAAGCCGATGTTTGCCGTCGCGCATGGCGTCTTCGAGCCTGTCGTATGTGACGCGGGGGTGGATCGTGTCTGGTGTCCTCGTGGTGTTCATGTCCGGCTTTCTTTGTCGGTCCGCGGTGTGGACCGCGTGGTGGGTTTCGTGTGGTCGCCGCCGGCGTCGCGCGTCGGGTTCTTTGATTTGCGGTCGGCGGCGGCTGGCCTGCGGTGGGTTGCGTTCCGTTACGTTCCGTTGCCGGGCGCCGGGGCGCCGGCCTACGCGTCGGCGGGCATCCGGTCCCTTATTCCGATTGCGTGGTCGTCGATCAGCGGTTCGAGATCGTGGTGTCCGGCGGTGGTGCGCTTGATGGCGCGGATGGCGGCGTGGTGAGCGGGCGGAGGATGTCCTGTCCGGGCAGCTTGCCGCGGATAGCTGTGTGGCGTCGGCTGGGGAGTGGAAGATGATGCGTCCGTTGAGGGCTTCGACGCCGGGGCCGTAGGCTCTCCAGAGGTGTGGGAGCCGCTGCTGTCTTCGTCGAGCAGGATGGGGGTTGCAGGCGTGGACTGTGGTGTTGTCGCCATGAGGTGGTCGGGTGGTCGTTGCGATCTCGTCCTGGCGAGAGGTGATTCAGCGGGCGGGTCCTTTCCGCTCGTGTAGGGCCGCTGCTTCGGCGTAGCCTTCGGCCCGGCCGGGGCGTGGGTGGGGATCGGGGGGTTGCGTCGTGAGCATCCGTCTCGGTTCAGGCGTTCCCGCCGGCGGTGTGGTCCATATCGTATCACTGCTGTCCCACTAACTCCACGCGAACTTGATCGTCAACTGGGATGACGGATCCGGTGGACTCTCGTTTCCGCTTCCCAGCAGCTCCCGAAGCGGCCGGCGCTCGAACAGGTTGAGCTGAAGAAGCCGCAGAATCTCGCTCGGACTCCATGCGATCCGATTCGTAAACTGGATGTACGACAGAATCAGATACATGCACATCGCAATCCAGACCTGGGTCAGCACTGCGTTGCGCGACGTCCCGACGAAGCGCTTCACCTTCAGGTTCTGCTTGATCCACTTGAAGAACAACTCCACCTGCCAGCGCGACTTGTAGATGTCCGAAATGGTCCTCGCCGACAGACCAAAGTGCGTCGTCAGGAACACGTAGTCCTTCTTCGTCTTCCGGTCGTGGTAGCCGACGCGCCGCAGCCGATGCGGGCACTGCTTCCTACCCTTCGCGCTCGTCAACTCGATGGTCTCATCCGAGGTCACCCCCCGCTTCGCGTTGACGACTCGCGTCTCCACCACCCGATACTTGATCCCCCGCTTGAGACGCGTCACCAGGTGAATCCCCTCCGAAATCAACGAAGCAACCCACGCGAAGTCCACGTACGCCCGGTCCGCAGCCACGATGCTGCCCTTCGGCAGCGTCAGAGCGCGCGCCGCCGCGATGTCCGACGTCTTCCCGTTCGTCACCCGGACGAACGTCGGCAGATACCCCGCGTGATCCACGCCGACGTGCACCTTCACCGCCCCCTTCGTCCGCCGGAACTTCGCCCACGGAAACACCGACAGGCACAAGTCAACGGTCGTCGAATCCACCGAAAACAGCTTGGCTTTGAACCGGTAACCATGTCCCGGCGCCTTCGCTTGGCAGCGCCCCAGCAACCGCCCGTGCAACTCCTCGTACAACTCCCACGGCTTCTCCGCGTTCACTCGCGCGAGCGACGACCGCGTCACCACGCCGACCCCCAGATGGTAGAGCTTGCCCGACTGCGCGGCGAGATTCGAGACGATGTCGCGCAGGCTGCAGCGTCCCGTCAACTGGGCCATCCCCATCGCCACGAACTGGCCCCAGCGGGTCATGCTGCGCGACATCCGCCCCGACTTGTGCTTGCGTGCCAAGCTCTCGAATTCATGTCTCGGTACCAGCTTGAGCACCTGCGCGAATACGGTATTATTGTGGGCCACGGGCTTGGTTCCCCTGTGTTTTCGGTTGGTTTTCTCAAACCCATCATACCAGCACAGGGCGTTCCAGGCCCGTTCTCATATGCTTTTAGTGGGACAGCAGTGATATCGTATGGGTTCTTTCTGTTTTACTTTGTTCTCTGGCCGTCTCTGCCAGTTCTACTATCGTGGCGACCTGGAACCCGGTGTTCCGCCGGATGTAGTCGGCCAGTCCGCTTTGTTCCGCTCCCTGGTCGATTTCGCCTCTGCTCGTCGAGGGGAGCGTTTTGCTTCCCTGCTCTCCGTCTTCGGTCAGCGTTCGCATCTGCAGGTGCCCGTGGTGCCATTCCAGCGTTACCTGCCGATATCGGCAGTCGAGCGCTGCTTCCACCGCGTGCGCTGTCGGGTTCAATGCGATCTCGCGGAACCTTTCCGGGACGGCCGTCAACTCTGTCGTCGCCTTGCGCTGGTGGTAACCTGTCAGCCCTTCCCATCGGCTTGCGATTTTCTCGATCGTTCTTCGTGGCAGGCAGTTCACTGCGGTCTCGAGCGCTCTTCGATCCACTCGGCGGGCCACCGCGACGTCGTACAGGTCTTTCGTTGGCGAGAGCATTCCTCGTCCAATCAGCTTCCCGGCCAGGATCTGCGCGTTGCTCAGCACGCGCTCGGAGCGGCCGTTGACCCTTCGGGTCACTTGCGCTCCCTTTGGCCGTGACCGCGACTCGAACAGGTCGACCAGTGATTTGTCGAAGCTCACGATCAGCTGGTTTCCTCTGCCTAGCCACTTTTTCGCTCCCAGCGCTTCGAGGGTCGCGATGTAGTGCCGGTTTTGTTCCGGTTCGAGCCGGTCCTCCCTGTTTCCCGGTTCCAGTTTCAGGTCGATATCCTTCGTCGCGCGGTGTTTCCATTCCGCCGCGAGCACGGTGCCGCCCCCGAGCGCCCATTGCTCTCCGGGATCCAGGATCTCGACCAGCGCCTCGTCCAGGCTGCTTCGGATGTGCTCCCACAGCCGCCCTGGCGGGTTCGGTAGCTCCAATGGTTCCAGCGTCATCTTCAACACACCGGCAACGCGTCGGCGGCTACCAGGTCTTGGCGGTCGGCGTGCGCGTTCACGTAGCGGTGTCCTTGCCACCACGGCAAGTCAACGCGGTGCATCGCACGTGCCAACATTTGCCAGCTGTAGACCCGTTCCGCCCACGCCCACCAGAGGTCGTCGAGCGTTGCGTGCATCACCCACGATTCGAGCACGCTCAGTTCCCGCTCGTTCGGTTCGGTCTGCCGTATGGCGTAGTACAGCTCTGCTGCTGTTGGCGGGTTTTGGTCTCCAGCGCACCGTGATGCGAATACGGCGCTGGCCGTCTCGCTGCGATCTCCGACCAGGTTCGGGTCACGTCCCGGTCGTAGTCGCCGCCGCAAGTCTTTTGCCGCCAGCTCGCTGCTGAAGGCCTCTGGTGGGGCCAGCCTGCATGGTTCCTCGTTCGGGTCGCTGATCAGCATCGTCTGATTATTGCCGTACGAGTCGTTTCCTGTCAGTCTCAGTCGAAGCGTAGTTCACCGGGCGGGTCCTTCCCGCTCCTGTGCGGCCGCTGCTTCGGCGCACCCTTCGGCCCGGCCGGGGCTGGGGTGCGGATCCGGGGTTTGCGTCCGGTTGTGGTCGTCGGGACGGGTGACGATTTCCGGGTCGTCTCCGTCGCGGAAGTTGAAGTCGTCGATCTCTATTTCCACGTCCTCGTGTCCGCCGTCGGGCGTCACCCGGGTGAACGGCGGGACGATGTCTTCGCTCCTGATCACCGTGTCCGGCTCGATCCTGCATCCGGCGCCGACCGTCGCTCCGGGTTCGACGACGGCTCCGGGCCGAGCGACGTGTTCGAGTCCACGTTGCAGCGGTCGCCGACGCCGACGCCGCCGTTCATGCGTACGCCGTCCCCGATTGCGCAGTCGTCGCCTACCGTCGCCGGAGGGACGATGCCCACCCCGCCGTCGATGCCGATGCGGGCGTTTTCGCCGATCGAGGTGCGCTCTCCGACCTTGCAGTTGGGGGCTATGTGGACTTCGTCGGCCAGTCGTGCGTCTGCGCCGATCTCGACGCCCGGGGCGATGCGTACGTCCCTTCCCGTGCCTACGTTCGCGGCCAGCTTCGCGGCGGCCTTGACCCAGGTGCGCCTGCCGAGGTGGCAGTCGTCGCCGACTTCGGCGTTCTGGCCGACTCTCGACCCCTGTTCGAAGTGAACGTTCTTTCTGACGCGGGTGTTGTCGCCGATGCCGGTTCCGGCCTCGAGCCTGGTGTGGTCGCCGACGTGGGCCTTGCGGCCGACGTAGAAGGCGCTGACGTCGGCGCCGGGGCCGATCTGCGCTCCTCCGGCGACGTGCGCTTGGTTGCGCAGGCGGGCGCCTTTCCCGACCTTTGCGCCGGGTCCGAGGCGGACGCCGTCGCCGATGATCGTTTCGGGGCCGACGTCGGCCGTCTGGTGGAGGACGGCACCGGGGTGGACCTTGGCGGTCGGATGGACTGGCATGGCGGCGGGAGTGTACGGCGTCCTTCGTTCCTGCGGACATGCGGTCCTGTGCAGGCGCCGTTCAGTTGGCCGCTGTGCGCCGGTTACAAGCAGAGGTTGTGCTCTTCGTCGAAGACGGCCGCTGCGAATTCCTGCGCTGCAGGTTCTCCGCAGCCTTCGCAAAGCATTCGGCGGTCATTCGGATAGTAGAACGCTCGCGATCCGCGTTTCACTTCCGTCTTGCAGTTTGCGCACTTCGTCGCGTGGCGCACGCTGATCCAGTGCGGGTCTCTGCCTCTTCGGGCCATGTTGCTTCTCCTGTCTGGACTCGGGATCCTTTACTGTGGCGTTCCCGCCGTGGTGTTGGGGCCTTTCTGATGGCGGTTCGCAGGTTCTCGGCGCTGCCGCGCGGATGCGTCGGCTTGAGGAATCGCCGCTGTCGCTGCCTGGGGTTCTGGACGGCGTGACCTTGATGGCGCTGTTCTGTCCTCGCCACAGGGCGAAGCCGGTCAGGCGCTTCTCTTCTACGAGTACGTCCGGATCGTTATCGGGGGCGGTTGCGGCCGTGGCCGCTTCGTTTCGTTCTGCGCGTTTCCTTGGGGCCGGGTGCGGCAGCGGATGCAGCGCGTGCCCCTGGTGGCGTAAAACCGGTGGCCGCAGCCCGCGCAGGTGATCATCGTTGGCACGGGCATTGTTTCGTCGAGGTTGAGCGACGTGTCCGGTGGTGACTGCCTTCGTGGGAACATTGGTCTTCTCTCTCGCGGACCTGCGCAGTTGTAGGTTACGGCCGGTGGGCCGGTCTCGATGGCGCTGCGGGATGGTCTCCTGGAGGGCGGGGCGCCGGCCTGTGTCCTGGTCGGGTGGGGGAGCGTGGTCGGTGTTACGGGTCTCGCGTGCGGATTGTGCGGTTCGCAGCGGGCTTTCGTCCTCGTGGCGGGTACCTGGCCGGTTACGGGTCCGCAGGCCTCCAGTCGTCGCTGTTTTCCGGACGCAGGCCGGGGTTGGCGTTCTCGTCGAGCGCGAGGATCGTTCCGGACCCGTACTGCCGGTAGGTGGTGCCCGTTCCGAAGAGGTTTGAGTAATGGGACACCACGATGACGGTCTGGACCTGGCCGTCGTGGTCGGCGCGTTCGAGGACGGTGCCGGGAGCGGCTTCGTGGAGCGTCATGGCGGTTACCCGCGGGTTTCCTTGATGTTCAGGGTTTCTGGCGCCCGGCCGGGTGGTTTCCTGTGCACGTCACGCAGGATGCGGCGGCAGGTGTCCATCATGACGAGCGCTGCGTCGGGGAGGGCGATGAGCACGTTGGCGGGCCGGATCCATGCGACTCGCCGGCCGGGCCGTTCCGTCAGGAACCTCGTGCGGGAGATGGCGTCGCCGAGCCTGTTCCCACGGTTGTCGCACGGCATGATGACGGTGCCGCGGATGATTCTGCGAGAGCTTCCGCCCGGCCGCGGGTCGAGTTCGTTCCGGATGCGTTCGGCCGCGTTGTCCGCTTCGGCGTAGCCTTCGAGGCCGATGATCAGGGCGGTCTTCCTGTGCACGGTCTTTTCGGTCTGTGGGTCCTTGACGTCGATCTCGCACCACTCGATGGCGTACCACTCGTCGAGCGGTCCGAGGCCCTGGCGGCGGATCTCGGGATCGACGGCGGTGGCCTGGGTCTTGAGTGTGTTCCGGATCGTCGTGAAGTCGCGCCTGTCGAGCGCTTCGTCGTAACGGGCGCTGTTGCGCTTCGATGTGTCGAGGATCCGGTCGACGTCGTGTCCGTGCTCTTCGAGGAATGCCGCCGGCGTCGTCAGGATGTCCTTGCCGTGCTCGGCCTGCCCGTCGAAGCAGATCAGCTTGCGTTGCCGCAGCAGGCGCGTGATCGACGCCAGCCCGATCGCTCCTTGTCCAGGCCACCGGGTTCCTTTCGTTGCGGCGCCGATGGTCGTGGCTGTCTGCATTGCGACGTGCCTTTCGATTTCACCCTCGCGTTCTGCGGTGTGGTCATCGGCTCGGGTTTACCTGGCCGACGGTCAGCTCGTCGTGCGGGTAGCCGGTGATGTCGAGCCCGGGGGGCGGCGCGCCGTTGGCGGCCCCGGCCATTTCCAGGCCGCCGATGGTCGCGCGCAGCGCTTCGGCGTACTGCGTCGTCAGCCGGCGTTCGTCGGCCGGGGCGGCTGTGATGGCGCTGTGGGGGCCGGGGTCGGCTCCGAGCAGCGCGTCGAGCAGGCGGCGGGCGCGCTCGCCCGGGGGCATCGCCAGGTAGAGCGCGACGTAATCGCGGAAGTCGAGGTCGGTCCGGTTGGCGTCGCTCGCCATCGGGATGCGGATGGCGTGGTCGTCGGCGTCGATGCAGACGAGCGAGGCGATGCGCTCGCGGCGCGGGTGCCGGCGCGAGCCGACGTCGTGGCCGGTGGCAGGATCGACGCCAGCGGCACGTCGTTCTGCGCGGTCCTTCTGGAGGAAGGGGGCCTTCGAAGGCGAAGCCGCCCCGGCCCTTCTCCGGCTCGATGGCGCGGACCATCTGGCCCAGGCGGCGGCCGGGTGGCGCAGCCGGAGTGCTCGGGTGGTGCAGGTGCAGCTCCGGCTCGTGAACGCTTGGTTGCGGTACCGTGTCGGTCTCGTCCAGCTCCCAGCTCTGGCGCCCCGGGGGCGTTCTCCCCGCCGCTCCCCGGCCGGAGCAGCTCGGCCAGTTGGCCGCGGGTGGCCTCGGACACCTCGCCGGCGGCGTTCTCCTCGCCAGCCCGGGCGAGCAGTGTCGCCATCGAGTAGCGCGGGCTCTGGCCGAGCTCGCGCAGGAGCGTCGCGAGCGTGTATTCCAGCGCGGCCCGGGCGTCGCGGCGGCGTACGAGCTCTTTTTGTTCGGCCTGGACGAGGGTGCCAGCTCGGCGCCAGGACGCAGTTGGGCGGCGCCCCCTTGCGTTTCGTCTCGGCGTGCTCGCGCAGCAGCATTAGCTCGCGCTCGATGTCCGCGAGGCGCTTCGGATGGGGCAGTTTCGACTCGGTGATGGCCATGCGCACTCTGGTGCACGGGTCCGCGTTCGCGTAGCGGTCGACCGTTTCCAGGAAGTCGATCGGGCTCTCGGCGGCGTTGCCGGCCAGGCGTACGGGCAGGACGGTCGCGTCGGCGCGGCGCGGCCCAGGCGGCCAGAGCAGCTCGGGCGCCGCTGGCGGCCGCTGGGCGGGGCGCCGGTGACTACGATGGCCGCGCGGCGTTGATCGGCCGGTCGGCCTCGGTCAGCTTGTCGCCGACGAAGGCGTCCCGGTCGAGGCCGCGCGCACGTAGGGCGACGAAGCCTAGGGCCCAGGGCGTGCGGAACGCGCTGAGGTTGGCGGTGATCTGCATGACGGCTCTCCAGCGTACGGGTTGGCGGGCGGCGTCGCTTGTCGCGGGCAGGCCTCCTGCCGCCGGTGGATCGTTTCAATGCTTGGACAGGAAGCGGGGCTGCTTCGGCTTGTCGGTGAGGGACGCGCTGCGGCTGTTCTTCGATGGAGACCCACAATGCGTGGGGGTGGGTTTCGGTGCGGTCTAGCTAGCGGGTTCGTTCTTGTCCTCGCTGCCGCGCTTGCGCGGCAGCCGTACCCTCGGCGCGTGCTGGCGGAGTTCAGGGTTTGGTGGGGTTTCGCCGAGCTTCGGTGGGCGTTCTCGGGTTCCGGATTTCGTTCTTCCGATGCCCTTCAGTAGTCCTTCCAGCAGCTCCACTGTCGTGTCGTCGAGTTTCTTGTGCGGGAAGTGTCGTTCGACCAGTTCGCTTGCGTCCTCGGCTGTCCTCACGCTCGTGAACTTGGATCAGCGTCATGACGTCCCTGCGGTCGATGTTCCTGTTCGCGTACAGCTTCATCGCCAGCAGCCGGTCCGGGGATGCCGTTAGGACCGTCAGGTGTGATCCCTTGTAGGACACTCGTGCATTGTCGTCGGGCTTCCTCTGGTATCAGGAACGTCTTGGCTGCCTGTCTCGTTCAGCCAGTCCTCTGGTAGTCCCCGATGCTCCTGGGCAATTTCTGCTTTCGCTTCGTGAATGGCGTTGACGCCTCGTCGGACCTCGCAGTCGATGTCTGTCGTTCCGGCGCTCCGATCCGTATTCGAGGATCATTGCCGTCCCGCCGACGATGTAGATCTCTCCCTCCACGTTCCTTTCTTCCAGCTTTTCGTTGAGCTGCCTGAGAAGTGCCCTTGCTTTCGCTTGGTCGATGCTATGTGTCGCGTTCCCGTACTCTTGCATCGAGTTCTGCCGGGTCCGACAGGGCGCCGTGGCGCAGAAACGCTGCTGGAGAGCATGTCAGCGCGTCGGCTGTGAACAACGTCATGTAGTTGATTGGCGGGTTGTTGAACCGTTCCGGGTCCTCGACCCATTCCGGCGGCTTGTGTCCGTGCAGCCTCGCAAGGTGCTCGGCCATGGCTGCGACCAGTCCGTCCCACTTGGTGCCCGTGGCGGCCGGCTTCGTGCTCAGCGCCTCCAGCCGTTCGGCGTCGCTCGCCCCTTGGAACTGAATCGCGGCAGGCCGCGCAGCAGAAGTCTTTCGATCTCCGTCTCGCTCCAGCCTTGGCGGATCCCTTCGACGTACTCCGTGATTATCGTCCTCCGGAGTTTCTTCCGGCTCCGGGGTCGGTTGTCCTGGCGCTCCGGATGCTTGAGCGCGTTCGTTACCTGCGGGTGCCGGCGCATCCACTGCGTTGCCGTCGCCGGCGGCCGTTTTCCCGTAGCTGCGCGGAACGCTTTGTCGAACTCGGCTGCTGTCCGGAGCCCGCTCATCTGCGCCCATGCCGCCAGCTCCTCGTGTCGTG
>OY282445.1 GCA_958296135.1 uncultured Poribacteria bacterium | reverse complement strand
GCCGGTTATTACAAATACAGCAGCAGATTTTATAGAATGCGGATCGTGAGGATCTTAAGTTCACCCGTGAGGTGAGATATGGCTACGAAACAATATTCTTACAAGAATTATGAAATTATCTATAAAATATTTATTTTAGGTCAAGACGTTTCCGAAAACGTTAGATCTGTTGAAGGTATCGAGTCTTCATTGGATTACCCACAATTAAATGAATATAGAATTTCAGAAGCTTCGTTTACTTTAAAAGATCCAGATAATAATTATAATCCGCAAAAAGAAGATAACTTCTATAAAATGAATGGAATGATGGAAACCCCACCTATAACCGAGAGTGGTTATAGGTCTCCGGTAATGATGCAAGCTGGATTTATTGTTGACGGTTCAGAGCAACTAGATACTATTTATTCTGGTCAAATTCTAAATATAAGTAAGAATGCTAAAAGTGGTGATTGTACTATTCTATGTTCTGATCCATCTCAAAAGTTAAGAGACGAAACGATGACTAATTTTGGGATCGATAAAAGAATAAAGACTGAAGCCAGTGGCGGAAATCTTCATGGTAATTATCCATTTTATATTGGGGTTACTCCATCGTCTTCAGAATCAGTTTTTGGTAATATTTTAACTAGAAAAAATACTTTAAGAACAGAGGGAGCATTAGACGAAACTAATTTTGAAGAATTAGGAACTGCGATTCAAACTGAAGGCGGACCGTTAGCATCTGATCCTGTTTTGCAGTTTAAAGCCCCATACAGATCAAAAACCGTCGAATCTATTATTAAGAAATTATTGGATAACTACGATATACAGAGCTATGACATTAAAGTACCAATAGCGTCAAATCTTGACGGAAGATTCTTTACTAACTTAGGAAGACCAGAATACGAAACTAATTTTCGATTAAATAACTATAAGGGTAAATGGTCAATAGATGAAACTTATAGTACTGGTGATGTTATTCGAGGATTTAATGATGAATCATATACTGCGATTGGTTCGATCAGCGGTGGAATTGAACCTGGATCAACAAGTTCGCTTCCTCGTCAATGGGTATTAACATCAGATCCTGGTATATGGCAATGGTCAGGAACAGTAACTGATATGATCCCTGATGAACCTAATAATGAACTTTATTTATTAGTTAGCCCTCATGGATCAACTATTAATACTCCACCAACTCCAAACCCAAAACCAAGAATAATTAAATGGAATTTAGAAACAGACGATCAAGAAATTCTAACTTTAGTATCAGAAAACACAAGCCCTAGTATCGTAGAAGAATCATGGCGTTTTGTAGCGAACTCTGATTTTACTACGTTTTATATATTAAGCACAAGGCCAATTTATATTAACGCCACCAGAGCTCGAGATACCGGAGTTGTAGTCACAAGACCAGGATATGAATTTGGAAGTTATGATTCATCGGAGTATAATAATACGGTTAACTCAAAAGTAAAAATTCATAGAATTACAACGGCTCAAACTAACCCAGTCAGAACGACATTTATTGATCCGGCACTTGTGCCTAATAATCTTCTTCCTCAATTAGCGATGCATTATCATTTGGGGTTTTCGAGGACATCAAGTTCAAGCCAAAACCGTCTTCCAAACAGATATGGTAATTTACCAGATTCGCGCCGCAATCTTTATTTATCAGATGATGGATCAACACTCTATTATCCGTTCGCCAGTAGAAGCCGTTTTGGTGTGGCTAAAGCATCGTCGGTAAATGCTGCGACGGAAGTTATTACGGCGGGTAAAGATAGTGATGGGTTTAATTTAGCTGGATTTGATTTTTGGGTAGATGAAGATAACGATTATATTTATTTAGCGTATACATTTATTGGAACAAGTACAAGCAGATTTAGAATAATACGAGGAGTCCTATAATGGATCATTTAGATATTTTAATTCCAATGTCACCTGAACGATTTTTTCCTCAGGTGGTAATGGATCATATTCTTATACAAAATATACCTTTTCGGTTATTTTTCACAAATGCAAAAGGTGATGGTGCGACATCAGCAAGAAATTTTGTAAAAGCAATGTGGCAATCAAGTCCAGATAAAAGCAAATATGTATTAATGACAGATAACGATATCTGTTTGCCAGAAAACCTAGTTCGATCAATGATAGAGTTTCTAGATACTAATGAAGATTATGGTGCTCTTGGGGTTCAGCGTGGTGGAGAACCGCCTATTTCAAAAGCTGAGGCAATGGAATCGGGTCATATAAACGCCGGTCCAGTTTTATTTAGACAAGAAGTCTTTGAAAAGATCACATATCATAATAATGATGGATGTGAATGTCAAGGAATGACTAACGATGTCAGAAAAATGGGATCAAGAATTGGTTTTATTGGCGGATTTACTTATGAGCATGTGGATCGAACAAAGAGGCCAGATTACGGACAGACTAATGAACATTTAGAACCACTAGTAGAAGATACTCAAACTGAATTAATAGCAGAAGAACAAAAATTATTGAATTGCATACAAGTCGGAATTGCTAATAATGCTGAATATACATATTTAGTTGGTCATCAAGATCCTAGCGATAAACCAGTTTGGAAGCCGGAAGAATATACTCCGTCTGAAAATTGGAATTATTATGGTGTTGATGCGGATCCAATGAGTATATTAAATTGGAATAAATATGAAATACCAAATACCAAATGGATTAATGTGTTCTTAGCGCAAGAACCTGGTATTGCTGAAACGTTTGAAATTAGCGGAATGAATAAAGATCATCAAGCCGATATTGGTCTAGATGTATATGTCGGAAAGATTACTTTAACTCAATTAATTAATAATCTTAAATTAGATGAAATTGAAATTTTAGTAATGAATATTAATGGTCACGAGTTTGAAGTATTTCATGAATACGATTGGCAAATTAAACCAAAATATTTAATCGTTGAAACTCATTCCGACGATATCGAAAATACGTTATCCGGCTTATTTGAAGCTCAGGGTTATGTGTCCATAGAAAAAAGAAATACGGATCAAAATACTACTGAAATTATTTATTATCAGCAATAGGTTAATATGAGTGTAGATCCTAATAAACCTCTTTTTGAAATTGAAGATCTAGAAGATATTGAAGGCGAACCAATATCTGAAGATATTTTTCAAGTTGAACCAATCTCTGAAGATCCAGACGATACTGAGGAGATTGGTCAATCTGCTGCACCAAATGCTACATGGGGAACTCCTGGTTATAACGCAAATGCTAATACTGTTGCGGTAGCTATAATCTGGACTCAATGTGTTAGATCTTTTACTACTAGAGATATTAGTGTTCCTAGTGGTTGGACAAATAAAGCGCTTACTCCATCTGGTTCCGGAACAGCATTTATTTTCTCTGTAAGACCGCCGACTAATAGAAGATCTTGTGGTAGATTTACTATTGCTCGAAATAGTGCTATTAGTAATGCTAATGGCAGAACAGGACCATCAGGAGTTCGCCGTAGTAGTTATATTACGGTTGATAATAGGCGACCATCGATAAGTGTATCGAGTCGCATGGTCAATGAAAGATCAACTGTCAGGATTCAGATTTCTAATTCTAGAGCTACTAGTTTTAGTTTATCTGGATGTAATTGGTTAACAATAAATTCAGATTCCGGTCTAATGACTGGAACTGCACCGAAGCAACTCCAGGGAAGTCGAACTGATAGATTTACCGTAAAAGGAACAAATTCTTTTGGAAGTACTACAGATACGTTTTCTATAACTATTACGAATATCGATAAACCTATTCCAAGAGCGATTAGTGATGCCCCTTATAATGAACGTAATCTTGTAGCAATTACATATAGTTCGACAGAAGCATTTTCTATCACAAGTGCTACATTAACGAAATTATCCACTGGGAGTACAGGAACAGAGGATTGGTTAAGTATTACGACTGAGACTTCTATTGGAGGAACTATATCTGGAACGGCTCCACCTGTTGATGAAACTAAAACTTATAAATATAGATTAACCCTTACAAATAATGCTGGATCTAATTCTGAAGACTTTACAATAACAGTTAACAATATCGACCCACCAACTGTTTCTGATATTTCAAATGTTACCTATGTTGAAGGTGCCATAGTAAGAATTAATGTAATTACATCCGGAGATACAAGCAGATCAATATCTTTTAGAAGTTCAAGTCCAACTGGCGGTTCTAATTTTCTAAGAGTTTTTAGAAATATTATTAATAGAAGAATAACTCTTGTTGGAATTGCACCACCGATAAGTGCGGCGATAGGATCAAGAACATATAATTTTAGATTTACTGCGACAAACTCTAATGGATCAACATCTAAAAATTTTAGTATTACTGTTAATAATACTAGTCTCCCATCTTTAAATGTTATTAGCAATAAATCTTATAGCGAGAACCAAAGAGGCGTTTCATTTTATGCTAGAGGATCAAATATTACTGCATGGGAGATGTGTAGAATATCTGGAGCTGCTAGTTGGTTAAGTATTTCTTCTTCTACTGGACAGATTACAGGAAACGCTCCATCCGTTACTGGTGCTCAAGGAACTAAGTCTACTATTTATGAAGTCACAGCAAGAAATAATACAATACATTCATCAACTAGAAGATTTACTGTTACTGTTAATAATACAACTGTTCCAACGGTTGGAGCAATAAGATCAAGAACAATTAACGAAAGATCTCGCCTGACAATAAATCCATCTGGATCAGATGTCAAAACTTGGAGTTTAACAAAAACATCAACTGCAGGATCTGATTGGTTATCAATTAGTTCTAGCACTGGACAAATTACAGGAACAGCACCAAGTATAAGTAGAGGAACATTAGCTTATACTTATAGAGTAATAGGCAGAAATAATACTTCTACTGCTGCGGCAAGAACTTTTACGATTAGAGTTCGGAATACTACTCCACGAATTAACTCTTTTGATGATTTTACTATAAATGAAAGCACTGCAGTTACTGGAAAAACAGCTTCGGGCGATGCTATTAGTTCTTGGGGATTATCGATGACCACAGCGGGAACTACGTGGTTATCAATTAATTCAAGCACTGGAGCAATAACCGGAACTTCTCCTACTGTGACCAGAGGAACAAATACTTATACCTTTAGAATTGCTGCGACCGGATTAGATGGAACAACAGCTACCGAAAACTTTACGGTTACGGTTACAAATAGAACTCTTCCAGTTATTGGAAGTATTGCAAATAGGACAGTCAATGAAAAAGCGGATGTATGTATACAGGCTACTGTTTCGCCCAGTGCTAATGTTGTAGCTTCATGGAGCTTAACATTACGAAGCACTTCACCTTCTGGACTTTCTAACTGGTTATCTTTTAGTAGTTCAGATAGAAGAGTTACTGGCGATGCGCCCGATGTAACCACTGGATCTCAAACATATAATTATAGATTAACGGCAACAAATAATGCTGGATCAGATACTGAAGATTTTAGTATTACGGTTAGAAATACAACTCCAAAACTAAATTCTATAAGCGATTTTAATGCTAATGAAAATACAGTAATTAATAATCCTAATATTACGGCATCTGGAACTAATATTAGTGCTTATAGTATAAGTGGACCTAATTGGTTAAATATTAATATAACTACTGGGCAACTTACAGGAACAACACCTGATATCACAAAAGGAACAGAGACTTATGATTTTACGGTAACCGCTACTAATAGTCCAGCATCTACAGAAAGAGATACAGAAGACTTTACGGTAACAGTTAGAAATACGACTTTACCAAGTATTGGAAGTATTACAAATAGAACAGTCAATGAAAAAGCGGATGTATGTATACAGGCTACTGTTTCGCCCAGTGCTAATGTTGTAGCTTCATGGAGCTTAACATTACGAAGCACTTCACCTTCTGGACTTTCTAACTGGTTATCTTTTAGTAGTTCAGATAGAAGAGTTACTGGCGATGCACCCGATATAACCACTGGCAGTCAAACATATAACTATAGATTAACGGCAACGAATAATGCTGGATCGGATACTGAAGATTTTAGTATTACGGTTAGAAATACAACTCCAAAACTAAATTCTATAAGCGATTTTAATGCTAATGAAAATACAGTAATTAATAATCCTAATATTACAGCATCTGGAACTAATATTAGTGCTTATAGTATATCTATGACCACAGCAGGAACTAGATGGTTAAATATTAACTCGACTACTGGACAACTTACAGGAACAACCCCTGATGTCACAAAAGGAACAGAGACTTATACCTTTAGAGTAACTGCGACTAATAGTCCAGCATCTACAGAAAGAGACACAGAAGAATTTACTGTATCAGTTAGAAATACGACTTTACCAAGTATTAGTTCAATTTCTGATCAGGCGGTTCTTGAAAACGCTTTTGTATCAGTTGTAGCGAGTGCTACTCCTAGTAATGATGTAGTATCTTCCTGGTCATTTGCATTTGTATCAGCTCGATCATCTGCTTCTGTTGATGGATCATGGTTAACTTTTAATACTGGTACTAGGACAGCATCGGGAACAACCCCATTAATTTCTGGTTCTAATAAACGATATACTTATCGGATTACAGCGTCAAATAATGCTGGATCCGATTCTGAAGAGTTTACTATAACAGTAAGCGATGTTATTTATACTGTTACTTGGGATGATGAAGCTTACACTGCTAGCACAAATAAAATAAGTGCAAATATACAATTTTCAGATGCGGTAACTCGTATTAATAAAGACGCTTTTGCAGTCGTAAACGCATCCGGAACAGTTCAAACCGGTTGGACTTTCGATACTCCATCAGCAAATGCGAGCGCAAATACTGATGTCGCTATTGCGGCTAGGGCTCCTGCTAATACGAATGGCAGTTTTAAATTAAGGATATCCGCTAACTCGGTTAGATTTGCTGGGAGTTCATCTAATAATGGTCCATCAGTCGCCACCTCATCAGATTCTATTTCTGTGGACAATAGACCGGTAATTAGAGTTACTACATTTCCGGCTCCAACCGGAACCCAGACAGGTTCAACCAGTATTTTTTCGATAGGATTATCTCAGGTTATTCCAGTTAGTCAATTAACAACTTCTGATTTTAGCACTTCAGATACAAATGCTACGCTTAATGCAGTTCGGCCTGCTATAACTGGTCAAACCTCAGCAAATGTATTTAGAGTAATAGTCAATAATCCGACAAATAGTTCTGGAACCTATAATGTAACATTAGCAGCAAATTCAATTAGTGCTGGAACTTCATATAAGGCTGGTCCATCTAGTGCCGCTACGAGTACGAATGTAACATATAATACAAGATCAAGAGTTTCTGTATCATCATTTACCGCACCAACTGGAACCCAATCTGGCGCATCAAGCGTTTTTAGATTAATACTAAGCCATTCAGTCCCAACTAGTGAAGTATGCACTACTGACTTTACACCAGCAGCTAGCACCACAATAAGTTCTGTTGCTGGAGTAAGCGTTATTAGTGGAAGCGCATCTCAATATGATGTGACAGTCACAAACCCAACTAGCGCTAGCGGATCATATACTATTATATTTAAAGCGAATGCTGTATCAGCAGGAACAACTTATCGTGCTGGCCCAGCCGCTTCTACTACAAGTACGAGCGTAACATATAATACTAGACCAAGAGTAGCGGCCACTTCATTTACTGCTGTATCTGGAACGCATAGCACGGCATCAGTTAATTTAACTTTAAGTTTAAATTATTCGGTCCCAACAGGTCAGGTACGCACCGCTGATTTTACTGCGGCAACTAATACGTCTATAAGTTCAGTTACTGCAATAAATGCATCGGGTGGTAATGCGAGTCAGTTTAGAGTTACTGTTACTCAACCAACAAATGCTAGAGGATCATATACTATTATATTTAAGGCGAATGCGATAGCAGCAGGAACAACTTATAGAGCAGGTCCAGCGACAAACTATACTTCAGAAAGCGTTACATATGATACAAGATCTCAGGTTTCCGTTAGTTCGTTTACGGCACCAAGCGGAACGCAAAGAACTGCGTCAAGCGTTTTTAGATTAACATTAAGTCATTCGGTTCCAAGTAGCGAAGTATGCACATCCGATTTTACCCCAGCAGCTAGTACTACAATAAGTTCAGTAGCTGAAGTAAATGTTTCTAGTGGAAACGCATCGCAATATGATGTGACAGTCACAAATCCAACTAGTAATAATGGAAGCTACGCAATCATATTTAAGGCGAATGCTATTCCAAATGGAACAACCTATAGAGCTGGTCCAGCAGCTAATTATACTAGTACAAGTGTGACCTATAATACTAGAGGAAATGGAGCTACATGGGGATCGCCAAGCTATTATGTTTCGTCCAATACCTTATCTGCTAACATTCAATTTTCGGGAGCTGTTACAGGAATTAGCAGTTCTGATTTTCAGGTAATTAATCAAAGAAATACAAATCAAACAGGTTGGACCTTTGGCACAATAAGTTCTACTGCGGCGGCTAATACAAATATTTTAATTTCAGTTACTCCACCTTCTAATATAAATTCGACATTTGCATTTAGGATAAAACAAAATTCGGTTCGATATGGTGGATCGTCTACTAATAACGGTCCAGATTCAAATACTGATTCCGCATTTCTGACTGTCGATAATAGAGCTCAGGTAGGAGTCACTTCATTTACAGCACCGACAGGAACTATAAGAACTGCTAATAGCACATTTAGATTAACATTAGATCGAGATGTAGCGACTACTGAAATAACAACATCCGATTTTACTCCGGCTGCTAGTACTACTATAAGTTCAGTAAGTCCGGTTGGAACAGGATCTGTTAATAATGAATACGATGTTACAGTAGTTAATCCAACAAATGCAAGCGGATCTTATTTTATTAAATTTAAGAAAAATGCAATTCCTGCGACTACTACATATAAGGCTGGACCAACAGCAGATTTCAATTCTGGTTCAGTAACATATAATACACGACCATTTTTGGTCACATGGGAAACCCCTTCATTTAATACTACGACAGATAAATTAAGTGCTGATATTAGTTTTTCTCATGCGGTAACAGGACTTGTATCCACTGATTTTGAAATCGTTAATGGTAGCGGAACAGTTCAAAGTGGTTGGGCTTTTGATACTCCAAGTGCTACAGCGGCTGCTGATGCTGATATTTCGATTTCAGCTCTTGCACCAGATAATACCAATGGATCTTTTGGATTTAGAATTAAAGCTAATTCAATTCGATATGCTGGGTCTACGACTAATAACGCACCAACGACAGCAGTCACATCAACCGTTATTTCTGTGGACAATAGATCACTGACGCCGAATTCATATGCTTATCAAGATCGCATAGCAATTCCAACAACTCCAGCGGTGCTCGCTTCATTTAATGATATGACTGCAACTTCTAGCCATTTCTATTTTGTTCGTGCGAATCCAGGTGGAACCGATATCGCTAGAACGGATACTTGTTTAGGAAGTATTAATAGTAGTTTTATTTCAATACCTTCAGATGAACGAGCATCTAGAATTACTAATGATGGAACACATTTATATGTTGTAATTGAAGATTCGACTGAAAGACGAATTGAAAAATATTTAATTTCTACTGGGGCTCGAGTTACTGGCTTTAATGTCATAGTTCCAAAAGATCCATATGATGCTGTTGCTTGGAATAGTACTAATAATCAGTTATATGTATTTAATAAAGTATTATATGGTCAAAGAAATACTAGAACCCTTGACTATTCAAGATATAATGCTACCGGAACTTTATTAGGATCGCATTCATTAGCCACAGGAATGCATGAAGGGGTTGTAACTGCGACCTATGATCCAGAAAGCGAATTATTTTATTTTAGTGGTGGAGGAATTCGTGGATATGGTGCATATAAAGTTTTATCAAATCATCAAATAGAACTAGATAGCGATCCATTAATTGTAACCCCTTCAACTTTTGGCGGACCTGGTGCTATAACTTATAATAGCAACGAATTAAAAGCTCCATCAAGCGATGGAGGTACTAGATATCTTATTAGATTAACTCGGTTTACATTTACTGGTTCTTGGACAAATGTCACATTTAGCGGATTAGCAATACGTGGAACTTTAGTTATAAAGGGGGGTGCAATATCTGGATTTAATAAAACCGATTTAGAGATTATAAACAATAGTGGATCGGTTCAGACTGGATGGGTTTTCAATACTGTATCGCCAACTATTGCTGATCGAGCTAGCACGCATGTTATAGCAACTCCACCAGCACAAACAAATGGAACATTTAAGATAAGATTAAAAGCTCGAAGTATAAGTAGAGGAACTGAAACTAATAATCGCCCATATCAAAATATGGATACGATTCCTATTCGAGTTGATAACAGACCACAATTGACAGTATCATCATTTACTGCTCCAAGTGGAACTCGGCGTGGTGCTACAAGCATTTTAAATCTGCAATTTGATCGGGAAATACCAACGACTGAATTAACTAGTTCTGATTTTACTCTTCCTAGCGGCGTAACTATTAATACAATTTCAGTGGTGGGAATCAGTGATGGAACAGAAAGCGAATATAATATAACGGTTAATAATCCTACAAACTCATCTGGAACTTATACGATTTCTCTAGATGCGAATTCGATTTCAGGATCAACGACATATAAAGGCGGTCCAACAGATTCTGTAACGTCTGGAACAGTTACTTATGATACTACTCCATCTGGCATTACTGCGACATGGGGAACGATTACAATCGATTCAACAGATCGGTCAGCCAGTAGCGATTTAACTTTTTCTGAAGATCCAGGAATGGGATTCTCGGCGCCAGTAGATATACGAATTCAAAAGCGTTCTGGAACTTCACCAACTTTTACTTGGACAACAGAACCTATAATCGATTGGGATGTGGATATAGACGGAACTCAAACAGTAACAGTAAAACCAATTAAAGCAATACCAGCTCCATCTGTAACTTTAGGAACTTATAGATTTATTTTAGTTGTTGGAGCACTTGGGTCTGGAACAGGAGGAGAAGTTTCAGGCAATTTTACAATAGGTGACGATATGGCAATACCAGCCCCAACAATAGGTGGAGGAACATTTTGCCCAGGAAATAATCAAATTCATTTTAGCGTATATTGGTCTGGTGCAAGCGAAAGTCAATTAAGTTCTTTTACTAGTTCTAAAATAGCCGTAGTCGGAGGAGGTTCAGGATCAATAGCAACTCTTGGAACCCGATGTGGAAGTTCGTATCCAGTAACAGTTACTGGATTGCCATCAGCATCAAGCGGAAATGTTCAGATTCAAATTGAAGAAGATGCTGTTGGAGAATCATTGCCAGTAGAATCGCAAATGGTTCCATATGATACTAGAACGGTTCTCCCAGTAACATTTTCGGTTGGCAATGCTTATGCGAGTAGAAGTTCTACTGATGTTACAGCATTAACAACCCCATTAGACGAAGCTACAGTTTATGTAGAAATATCAACAAACAGTAGAGATGCGACCGGATTAACCTCGTCCGACTTTATTGTGAGTAATGGATGTGTTGGAGTATTAGCATCATTAACTACTAATCGAATTTGGAGATTAGAAGTTAGCATTGAAGATAATACTAAAGGAGTTCTAACGGTTTCTATACCTAGTAATGTCGTAACTGAAACTAATCAACCAGCATCAAATAGTTTTTGTTATGATCGAACTGGAACTGCTAGACCTCCAACATTTACTATTGGAAGTGCGTATAGTATGTCTACTGGTGGAACAGCATTAAGTGGATCAATTACTATAGCAACTATTTATGTTGCGATAACCACAAACAGTAGAGATGCGACCGGATTAACAGCAACCGACTTTATTATAAGTAATGGATGCGCTGGAACATTAAGCGTAATAACAGCAAAAAGATCATGGAGATTAAGAGTTAATGTTCTTGATGATGCGAAAGGAGTTATAACAGTAGCATTGCCAAGCAATGTAGTTAATGAAACAAATCAACCAGCATCCAATACTTATTGCTTCGATAGGACTACGACGGCTCAAGATTTAGTTCCATCAGTTACATTAACAGAAGGACATTTTTCTAAATCCGATAATGAAGTTTATTTTACAGCGTATTGGACAAATGCAACAACTACTCAGTTAGCAGAATTTGATGCTGACGATATTACTATTAGTGGGGCGACTGGAGCAACCAAACATGTATTAACCAGAATGGGAAGCTCTTTTCCTGTGGTTATAAGAAATCTGCCAGCAAATACAAATAGTAATCTTCAAATAACAATTCGTGCTGGTGCGGTTGGATCTTCTTTATTAGTAACATCAGCATGCGTTTCGTATGATACTAGAGTAGTTCTTCCGGTAACATTTTCAATTGGTAATGCTTATGCGAGTAGAGGTTCTAGTGATGTTACGGCATTGCAAACCCCATTAGATGAAGCGACAGTTTGGGTTGAAGTATCAACAAACAGTCGAGATGCGACCGGATTAACCTCATCCGATTTTATTGTGAGCAATGGATGCTCTGGAACGTTAGCAACATTAACGGCTAATCGAATTTGGAGATTAGAAATTAGTATTGAAGATAATACAAAAGGATCTTTGACAATTTCTATTCCAAGTAACGTAGTACAAGAAGGTAATCAACCAGCATCTAATACTTTATCGTTTGATAGAACAATAACAACGCCATCTGTAACGTTTACTATTGGTGATGCTTATGCATCTGTTAGTGCCACTGATACTGACGACTTAACTGGAACCCTTACTCTATCAGAAGTTTATATTGAAATCGAAACAGATGATAAAGATGCGAATGGTTTATCCGCATCCGATTTTATTGTTAGTGGAGCATGTTCTGGGTCATTAAGTCCATTAACAGCTCTTAGAAAATGGAGATTGCAAGTTAATATTCCTAGTGATGATAAAGGTCAGCTAACGATTTCATTGCCGACCAATGTAGTCACACAAGGTAATCAGCCAGTATCCAAAACGTTTACATTTGATCGGACAACAGCGGTTCAAGAATTAGTTCCATCAGCTACAATAAGCTCTGGGGGATTTTGCCCAACAAGTAATCAAGTCTTCTTTGTGGTCTATTGGGCAAACGCGACCGAAACCCAATTAAATGCTGAATTTGATGCTGACGATGTTTCGGTTAATGGTGCAACTGGATCTACGGTTACAGTAGGAACCAGAACAGGAAATTCGTTTCTTATTACCATTGATAATTTGCCAGCAAATACAAATGGCAATCTTACGATAACTATTCGGGCTAGTGCTGTTGGATCTTCTTTAGAAGTGACATCCGCATGCGTTTCGTATGATACTAGAACAGCCACTGGTGTAGGAGTTCCACCAGGCGCGATTTTTACAATTCCAAATACTATTGAAACTGGAGCAACTACTAATATTGAAGTTAATTTCGGAGAAAGAATTCATGGGTTAGCAAATTCTGATTTTACAATTACTGGGCATACTCCAACTCCAATTCATAATGTTTTGGCTCGAGATTTTGAAATTGGATTAACTACGGGGGTTACAACCGCTCCATCAGTTTCTTTTGCTGGATCAGTGATGAATGCGCCATCCATTAATTCTGTGACTAGGTCTCCACGAGGACCACAAACTGGAGCGTCGCAATTATGGGTAATTAGATTATCAAGAGTATTTGGATCAATAAGATCATCAGATCTAGTAGTAACAGGTGGAACGTTAATTGGAAGTCCAATTTTTATTGATAGCCTTTATACGCTACAGATAACTAATCCGACTAGTTCATCCGGAACATTAAATATCGTTTTAGCAAAGAATTCGGTTACCAGCGTTGATGATACTACTATTGGACCACAGCTTCCTCAGAATTCAGGATCATGGGGATTTGATACTAGAGTTAAACCATCTTTTACTATCGGAAACGTTTATGCTGATACTATGACAAATGTCGCAGAAGCACTTCCAATAACAGCCGCAACAGTTTATGTTGAAATATTTACCGATGCTAAAGATGCGAATGCGTTAACATCATCAGACTTTATTGTTTCTGGTGCGTGCTCTGGAACGTTAGCAACATTAACCGCTAATCGGATTTGGAGATTAGAAATTAGTATTGAAGAGAATACTAAAGGAACTTTAACGGTAGCATTACCAGCCAATTCTGTATCTGAAGGTAATGATCCGGTATCTAAATCGTTTGCGTTTGATAGATTAGTCACAATAGAACCGGTTAGTTTTACCATTGGAGAAATGTATGCTGATTCCTCAACTTCAACCGCATTAAGTGGAACCCTTACGCAAATAACGGTTTGGGTTGAAATTGAAATTGATGTAGATGATAATGATGCGACAGGATTAATATCATCAGACTTTATTATTAGTGGTGGATGCTCTGGGACTTTAACGCCAATAACGGCTAATAGAAAATGGAGATTAGAAATTAGCATTTTACAGGATACGAAAGGCTTCTTAACTGTGGCTATTCCGAGTGATGTAGTAGATCAAGGAAACCCACCAGTATCTAAAACGTTCCAATTTGATTTAATTGATGAGTTAACCCCAGTTACTTTTGAAATTGGTGATGCTTATGCTTCTATGGATGCTAGCGATGTAACCGCATTAGATTTACCATTAGCGGTATCTGAGGTCTATATTGAAATAGAAACAGCATCCGATAAAGATGCGACCGGATTAACCTCATCCGATTTTATTGTATCTGGCGGTTGCGGTGGAACTTTAGCGGAGTTAACCACAAAAAGAAAGTGGAGATTACAGGTTAGTATTCCTAGCGATGTGAAAGGGGAATTGACCATATCGATTCCGACTAATGTCATTACGGAAAGTAATCAACCAGTATCTAAAACGTTTTCTTTTAATCGATTAATAACTTTTACTCCAGTTTTATTTTCGGTTGGTAATTCTTATGCGAGTAGAGATGATACCGATATTACAGCATTAACAATTCCATTAGATCAAGCTACAGTTTGGGTTGAACTATCAACAAATAGTAGAGACGCGACCGGATTAACCTCGTCCGATTTTATTGTGTCTGGAGGATGTGCTGGAACATTAGCAGCATTAACGCCTAATCGGATTTGGAGATTAGAAATTAGTATTGAAGAGAATACTAAAGGCATCCTAACTGTTTCGATTCCAAGTAATGTGGTCATAGAAGGTAATCAGCCAGCATCTAATTCGTTTCGATTCGATCGGACTGCTAATATTGTGACTGGTATTCCACCAAGTGCCATCTTTAGTATTCCGAATGCGATTCAAACTGGAGCCATGACAAATATTAGAGCTAATTTTGGTGAAAAGATCTATGGGTTAACCAATACCGATTTCACAATTACTGGTCATGATCCGATTCCGTCACATAACATTTTAGCTCAGGATTTTGAAATTGAACTAGGAACTGCGATAGCGACCGCTCCAACGGTAACCCTAAATTTGACTGGGACAGATCTACCAACCATTCTTTCTGTGACTAGATCTCCAAGAGCAGAAGCTACTGGCGCTGTGACATTATGGGTAATTCGATTATCGAGACCATTTAGAGGACTTGATAACACTGAAGTTCACATTGGTGGGGTTCCTATTGCACAGGATCCAAATTTTATTGATCATCTTTATACGATACAGATAACAAATCCGACTAGTTCATCAGGAACATTAAATATCGTTTTAGCAAAGAATTCGATAATGGCTACCGACGATAACACCACTGGACCAGAACTACCTCAAAATTCGGGATCATGGGGATTTGATACTCGGGTTAAACCATCTTTTACTATCGGAAACGTTTATGCTGATATTACGACAAATGTCGCAGAAGCACTTCCAATAACAGCCGCAACAGTTCATGTTGAAATATTTACCGATGCTAAAGATGCTACTGGATTAACAGCATCAGACTTTATTGTTTCTGGTGCATGCTCTGGAACGTTAGCAACATTAACCGCTAATCGGATTTGGAGATTAGAAATTAGTATTGAAGAGGATACTAAAGGCATCCTAACTGTTTCAATTCCAAGTAATGTTATTATTGAAGGTAATCAGCTTGTATCTAAATCGTTTCGATTCGATCGGACTGCTGATATTGCGACTAGTATTCCACCAAGTGCCATCTTTAGTATTCCGAATGCGATTCAAACTGGAGTAACGACCAACATCAGAGCTAATTTTGGTGAAAAGATCTATGGGTTAACCAATACCGATTTCACAATTACTGGTCATGATCCGATTCCGTCACATAATATTTTGGCTCAGGATTTTGAAATCGAATTAGGAACTGCGATAGCGACAGCTCCAACGGTAACCCTAAATCTTACCGGAGCGGATCCGCCAACTATTCTTTCTGTGACCAGATCTCCAAGAGCAGAAGCTACTGGCGCTGTAACATTATGGGTAATCCGATTATCGAGACCGTTTAGAGGGCTTGATAACACTGAAGTTCACATTGGTGGGGTTCCTATTGCACAGGATCCAAATTTTATTGATCATCTTTATACGATACAGATAACCAATCCGACTAGTTCATCTGGAACATTAAATGTAGTTTTAGCGAAGAACTCAGTAATGACTACTGACGATAATACCACTGGACCAGAACTACCGCAGAATTCGGGATCATGGGGATTTGATACCCGAGTTAAACCAGCGTTTAGTATTGAAAATGCTTATGCTTCTGCTAGCGTTAGCGATACTACGGCTTTAACAGAACCATTCGATAACGCGACAATATATGTTCATATTACAACTGATGATAAAGACGCAACTGGATTAACAGCATCTGATTTTATAGTATCAGGGGGTTGTATTGGAACATTAGTAATATTAACCACTAATCGGATTTGGAGATTACAGATTAGTATTGAAGAGGATACTAAAGGCATCCTAACTGTTTCAATTCCAAGTAATGTTATTATTGAAGGTAATCAGCTTGTATCTAAATCGTTTCGATTCGATCGGACTGCTGATACTGTGACTGGTATTCCACCAAGTGCCATCTTTAGTATTCCGAATGCGATTCAAACTGGAGCTATGACAAATATTAGAGCTAATTTTGGTGAAAAGATCTATGGATTAACCAATACTGATTTCTCAATTACTGGTCACGATCCGATTCCATCGCATAATATTTTAGCTCAGGATTTTGAAATTGAACTAGGTACAGCAAGGGCAACAGCTCCAACGGTCACTCTAAATCTTACTGGAGCTGATCCGCCAACCATTCTTTCTGTGACCAGATCTCCAAGAGCAGAAGCTACTGGCGCTGTAACATTATGGGTAATTCGATTATCGCGACCATTTAGAGGGCTTGCTAATACTGAAGTTCAGATCGGTGGAGTAGCTATTGCACAGGATCCAAATTTTATTGATCATCTTTATACGATACAGATAACAAATCCGATTAGTTCATCTGGAACATTAAATGTAGTTTTAGCAAAGAATTCGGTAATGGCTACAGATGATAACACCACTGGACCAGAACTACCACAAAATTCGGGATCATGGGGATTTGATACTAGAGTTAAACCAACATTTAGTATTGGAGATGCTTATTCCGATACGATGACAATGACCCCTGAAGTAGAACCATTAAATCTAGCGACTGTCCATATAGCAATTACTACTGATAATAAAGACGCTACTGGATTAACAGCATCCGATTTCATTGTAGGTGGTGCTTGCGGAGGCGATCTAGACGTAATTACGCCAAACAGAGTCTGGAGATTAACAGTCAATCTTCAAGACAACACATCTGGAACCTTTACAGTAGCACTACCAGCCAATTCAGTCTTAGAGGGCAACGACCCAATAGCAAAATCATTCTATTTCAGCAGAACGACCGCTGCATTATCTCTTCCATATGTAGTAGCATCACAAGTGCCAACAGATGAGCAAACCGGTCAAACAGCTTCATTCACAATAACGACATATGTCAACGGAGTCGAAACAAATATTGATGGTTTAATGCCAGAAGATTTTATTATCACAAGTAATGAAGGGGTTATTATACCAACCATCATTTAGGAAAAATTATTATGGAAGATAAAAAAGACAAATTTCAACCCCCTGTCCTAGTTAAGAAAAACATGTTTGGAGCTCCGGTTCCCATATTTAGCCTCGATACTGAAGATATTGGTCAAAGTGTGGATGTTCCATTTGCTAGATGGGTTGGTTTAATCAGATCTCGTTGGGCTTCTTTTAATGCTTGGATTGTATTTTCTGAACCTATTACAGGATTAGAATTTACAGATTTCCAAATATTAAATGAAAGTGGAGTAGTTCAAACTGATTGGACTAGTAATAATATTAGCGGGTCTTTTTCTACTACTAGATCAAATCAGTCAATTCCTATAGGGCTAATTGCGCCAGCAGATACTGATGGTAATTTTAGAATTCGATTATTAGCTAATAGTGTAAGAACTGGAGGATCTTCTACTGATAATGCGCCAGCAAATTCTATAACTAGTCCTTTATTTTACATAAACGGATCAGTTATTATAAGGTTCGGTTTTGCTCGCGGTAGAACTGCTAGTCAAGCTTGGATTCAAGGTTCATTGCAAAGTCAGTATCAAGGTATTACCGGTATTACTTCTTCTGATTTTGAAGTAATTAATGATTCTAATCAAGTTCAAACCGGATGGAGCATTACCGCGAGTGCCAGTAGTATTGCTAGGAATCGTAATACTCAGCCTTTTGCGGTCGCACCATCTGGAACTAATGGATTATTTAGACTTCGATTAAAAGCTAATAGCCTTCAAGTAACTGGAACCTCGATTACTGCGCCTCCTACCGATCTAGTATCGTATTTAGTGCCTATTAATAACACTGGAAATCCAAATGCTGGAGTTGGTCTTAATTTTGGAAGTGTAGGTTATTCAAGAACTGTCGGAAATGCATTATCTGTCGGTGTATCAGTTTATGGTCCTACTCAAATATCTGGTATTACTTCTTCTGATTTTGAAGTAATTAATGATTCTAATCAGATTCAAAGTGGATGGACGATCACCGTTACTAGAATATTTATCTTCCAGGTTGAGGGATCTATAAGTCTAACGGTACGTCCGCCAAATGGAATTACTGGAAATTTTGCGGTTCGAATGAAAGCTAATAGCGGTAATTTCTCTGGGGTGACCGCACCACCTAATCCAATAACTTCACAATTTGTAGCCATAGATACTAGAATTTATTTTAGTAATGCATCTACCAGAACTGGCGATCTTACAATACGCGTTAATTCGACAGTAGAAGTTACCGGAATTAATAAATCTGATTTTAGATTTGGTGACGGAACTACTGTAAATTATCCTATTGTACAGGAATCCAATTTTGTAAATACAAAAATTTCATCGAATCGAATTCCTGCTGGGGGATATATTACTTTAAGCGTATTTCCATTATCTGCCGTAATTGGAAGCGTGCAAGTAAAATCTAATTCTATGAGATTATCTGGATCTTTAACGGATAATATTCCGCTTGCAAATACATTCGTAGTAACTAATAACCTAGAATATCTGGTAAAATGGTTTGATTGGTCAAATCTTGAAGGTGGAACAACATTATCTGTTACGCTAAGTCAGGTTCGCGGATCTATATCTCCTAGAGGAACTAATTATTTTCGAGTTCTAAATTCCAGCGAAACTGTTCAATCAGGATGGACAATTGCTATCAATCGTTCTGGAGGTAATGCTACCGTAATAGCGACACCTCCCGCGAATACTCAAGGAGAATTTTATCTCGAGCTTTTAGCGAATGGAATATCTGTAAGTAGTAGAACTTATCCAGCCGCAAATACTTTAACTTCCTATCCAGTAGTCGTAGATAATGTTAGAACATTGCCTACTGCAATATGGGGAACGCTGACTGGAACCGGAGTAATAACTTCATCTATTACTTTTACTGGAGCGGCAATAACAGACTTAACAATAGCGGATTTTGAAGTTTTAGATTCAGATGATATTCCACAATATGGATGGACTATTAGTATTAACCCAACTGGATCAACAGTAGCTTCTGGAGGTTCTGTAGCGATTACTGGAACGCCTCCTGTTGGATCTACTGCAAGTGGTGACTTTAAATTAAGACTAAAACCAGCAAGTGTTCGATCTGGAGGAAGCACTGTAAATAATTTCCCGACTAATGGAATTGGAATTTCAAGTGCGGAATATGAAGTTGATACTAGAACGGCTATTACTGTAACATCGTTTAGTCGCCCAACTGGAACAGATGCGGATAGAACTAGAACCTATACCTTAGTTTTTGGACAAAGTGTTCCCTCGAGTGAATTAACGACTTCTGATTTTACTTTGACTGATACTAGAACAACTGGAAATGGAACTGTTAATATTAGTTCGGTAACTCCAACTAGTGGAAGCCAGACGACTTATAGTGTAGTCATTAGTATATCGTCAAATATTAGCGGTTCATATACATTAGCATTAAATGCGGATGCCATTACGGCTCAAGAAACTGATCCTTATCAATCTGGCCCTTCTGATGCTTATACCGCAACACCAACCCCAACAACATATAATGTGCCAGCAATAGTAGCCACAGCGGCATGGAGTGGAGTATCTTATACTGGTGGTAAACTGACTGGAACATTAACATTTAGTGGTGCGAACATAACTGGGATAACTAGAGATGATTTTGAAGTTCTTAATACTAGTGATGTCGCACAATCTGGATGGACATTTGATTTGCCAAGCGCAACCGCAACTGATGATATTGGAATAAGAATATCGGCAACTCCGCCAGCAGGTCAAAACGCATCATTTAAGTTAAGCCTAGAAGCAACATCAGTCAGATCTGATGGATCAACGACCGATAATGCTCCGGCAGCCGCAGTCAATAGTGACGCTATTGCTGTGGACAATAGACAAGCGTTAAGAGTAACAGGATTTACGGCTCCAAGCGGAACACAAACCGGATCCACTAGTACCTTTAGATTGACATTTGGATCAGTTATTCCAACAGATCAGTTGACAGGATCCGATTTTACTTTTTCTTCTGGAACTGGTTTTTCGTCTATAACGCCGACTTATACCGATGGACCAACTAATACGATGGCACGGGTATTTGATATTGCTGTTAATAATCCAACGGTTCAGAATGGAACTTATAGGATTATGTTAAAAGCTGACTCGATTCCCGATGGAACGACTTATTTAGAAGGTCCGTCAGCAGTTTCTAATTCTGAATTAGTTACTTATGATACAAGACCTCGAGTTTCAGTAACAAGGTTTACTGCTCCAAGCGGAACACAAACCGGATCCACTGCTGATTTCACATTAGTCCTTGATCGGAGTGTACCAGCTAGTCAATTAACGGCAGCAGATTTTACTGTATCAAATACGAATGCCTCAATAAATTCAATAACGCCAACAACAGGAAGTCAGGCAACTTATACCGTTAAAGTAGATCAGCCATCAAGTGGATCTGGAACATATTCAGTGACATTACTAGCTGATGCTATTGATTCTACGACTTCATATGTAGGCGGTCCAGCAAATGATTATACTTCAACATCAGTCACATTTAATACAAGAACAATAGCCTCAGCGGCATGGAGTTCAGTATCTTATACAAGCGGAAAGCTTCAGGGAACAATAACGTTTAGCGGTGCGACTATAACTGGATTAGAAACAGGCGATTTCGAGATATTAGATTCTTCGGATGCGGTTCAGACTGGATGGACATTTGAATTACCTACCGGAATAACCGATTCAAGTTCAATAACATCTGGTACTGGAACTCTGATTAGAGCTACTCCACCAGCAAATAGAAATGCTTCATATAAACTCCGTCTAAAAGCAACAAGCGTTATGTCAGATGGTAGTACCACAGATAATGCGCCATCGACTGTAGCCACAACAAATGCTGTTGCGATCGATAATAGACCAGCATTAACGGTAGATTCGTTTAACGCACCAACGGGAACGCAATCTGGTTCTACTAGTACATTCGTATTAACGTTTAGCACTGCAGTTTTAAAGACTCAGGTAGAAAATAACGATTTTGCCCCTGAAACTGGTGCATCAATAGCATCAGTAACTGGAAGAGGGGCGGCAACCACTGCAACTATATTTGATGTAGTAGTCAATAATCCGACAAATACTCAAGGATCTTATAGGATCGCATTAAATGCTAATGCTGTTAATGCTTCTACTACGCATCAGCGTGGTCCAGCATCGACCTCTACTTCAACGCAGGTCGCTTATGATACCAGACCATCAGTCAATGTTACTTCATTTAGTCGCCCAACAGGAACAGATGCTGATCGAACTAGGACTTATATGTTAGTTTTATCTCAAAATGTTCCAGCAACCCAGTTAACGAGTTCTGATTTTACTTTGACCGATAGTCGTCTTACTGGTTCCGCAAGAGGTGCGATAACGATTAGTTCGATAACTCCGACGAGTGGAAGCCAAACAACTTATAGCGTAGTCGTTAGTTTACCAAGCGGAATATCGGGTTCATATACGTTAGCATTAAAAGCTAATGCTATTTCTGGAACTAGTACAACTGTCTACAGATCAGGTCCAACGGCGGCTTATACAGCAACTCCAAGCCCTACCACATATAATGTTACTCACCATATAGCCACAGCAGGATGGACTGGGGTAACTTTTACTGGCGGTAAATTACAGGGAACATTAACATTTAGAAATCCAAGTGGAGTAACTGCTCAAATAACCAATATAGAACAAACTGATTTTGCGGTAGTTAATTCGTCTGGTACGGTTCAAAGCGGTTGGATGTTTGATACTCCAAGTTCTACGGCAACTTCTGGTACTGGGATAACGATTGCCGCTACTCCTCCAGCAAATCAAAACGCTCAATATGCGCTAAGATTAAATGCTACATCGGTTAGATCAGACGGATCTAATGCTAATAATACTCCAGCAACAGCCGAAACTAGTTCGACAACTTTAGTTGATAATAGACCTCAATTAACAGTAAGTACATTTACGGCTCCGACAGGAATTCAAACTGGTGCGACTAGCGTATTTACTTTGACTTTTAATGTAGCGATCCCAGTTACTCAAATTACGGCATCAGATTTTAATATTCCATCAAATACAAGTATTACATTAATAGCATCATCAACAGCTATTAACTCTAGAATATTTCAAATTACGGTAACTAATCCCGCTAGATTAAGTGGGACTTATAGTATTGCACTACAAAGAAATGCTGTTGATGGATCTACGACATATAAGGGTGGTCCAACAGCGATAGAAACTTCCGGAACCGTTAATTATAATACTGTTCCATACGCATACTGGCCTGCTACTCCAGCTACTCCAGCGGGCGATCGATCAGTAAGTCTTATATTGACAATATCAGAAGATCCTGGCGCGGCGTTTAGTGCTACAGATGATTTTGAAGTTCAACTTAGATCGGGAAGTTCACCAAATTATGTTTATACAACCCAATCTGCTGTGGACTGGCCAATTACGAGTACAGGTACTGGCACTATTAGGACTATTAAGGCATCGCCAACTAATTTAGTGGCTGCTGGAACATATAGATTAGTTCTTAAAGAAGACGCATTTGGTACAAATAAACCAGAAGCAGATGTTCCGTCACTAGCTTTCACAATAGGAAACGTTCCAATTGTGGCTACGGCTTCTTGGTCAAATATAACTGGTGGGAGAACATTAAGCGGAAGATGTATTTTTAATGGAGCTTCAGTTGCTGGAATAACTGGATCAGATTTTTCAGTAATAACAACTGGAAATATAGTGGATCCAGATTGGACTATAAGTGTTAGTTCTGACACTGCAACAGATGGCGGATTCGTATCTGTAATTGCTACTCCGGTAAATCAGATCGCGGGTATTGATTATTTCTTAAGAATAAACGAATTAAGCGTTGATAGTGATGGCGGTAGTAATAATGCTCCGGCAACAGATATTACCAGTGCTGATTCAGCAACTGTCAATAATACGATCGCCGATTTAATCATTGCGATTCCTACATGGTCAAATATTGTTGGTGGTAGATCATTAAGCGGAACATTAACATTTACTGGGGCTCCAGTAGAAGAAATTGAAGATACTGATATAGAAGTTCTAAACGCACTAAACACAGTCGATTCTGATTTTACAATTACGATAAGCGGAAGTTCAGTAGTTAGCGGTGGAAACGTCACTGTTATGGCAACGTCAGCATTACCAAAGAATGGGTTCTTTAAATTCAGATTAAAAGCCAATTCCGTTAAAAGTGATGGTTCATCTGTAAATAATTCTCCAGAATCAGAACTAATTAGTATAAGTATCCCAGTCAATAATACTGACACTTTATCGGGCAGATCGTCTTATACTGTGACTATACCAATCCCACAAGGAAATGAGGGTGCTATTCAGTTATCATTAAGACAGAGAAGCTTTAACGTATTAGGAAATGATAATCAGATCGGACCAGAATTCCAACAATATTTAGGAACAATATTTTACAATACGGAAACGATTCCACAAATAATTAATATTGAACGTCCTGACGTATTGGTTGGCAATGGTGCAGAAAATGAAGTTCTTATAGATTTCAATACTGAAGTCCAAGGTTTAAGTTTTGGGGATTTTCTTTTAGAAGGAATGGATCCACTTCCAGTATTTGGTAATTCAAATATTAAATATGGGGTTACTCAAGATCCAGACATTTCTTTACCGGCAGCCGATCGGGATCAAGATTTAGTAGCTGGGGTAACTCGAGCGAAATACTATAAATTAATATTTACGTTTCCGGATGCGGTTCCAGTAGGCAAACTAGATATTTATTTACGAGATATGGCAGTCAATAACGATTAGGAGACAATTATGCCAGCAAGCAATTTTACATTTGTCGCCAGTTTAGAGGGGCCGACCGCAGCGATTGCAGGAACAGTAAATGCTCCTAATGTTAGTATTTCATTTGAAAGATGCAGTCTAACAAACCCCGATCCACCTTTTGAAAATCCTGGATCGGGTTTAGAGGTATTTATTAATTTTGATTGGACACGTTCGGGAAGCCCAATAAATGTTCAAGGATTTTCTATTGGTGACATCCAAATTCAAGTTGAAGACGATACAGGTATTGCGGATAGGATTCGATTAGGAACTGCAAATAGTGGCAGAATAATAATTGGAGAACTGCAAGAAGCAACATCGGGCGAATATAATCTAAGAATGACTTTAAATCCAAATTCAGCTGGGACTGTATGGGTAACCGTATTTTCTAATTCAGCATCAACTATTCCAGTTATTGGAGTTGATAGTGCAGCTGTATATGGTCCTCCAGAATCAGTAACAGCATCATTTGGATATAGCACATTGGCAGGTACATTAGCAACTACTGCAAAACCAAGAGTTGACATTATTGTTCCGACAGCTCCTATTTTTACTGGATCAAGCACTGATATTGGTTTTGTTTGGAATTCTGAAATAAAAGAAAGGCAAGATCGAACTATTGGTCCAGATGATGATGACGATATTAAAATAACAGGAACTGGAGTAACATTTGATGTTATGACATTTACTCATACTACTAATACAATGCAATTGCCAATTAATTTAACTGGAAGTGGAGAATGCACTATTCGAGTTAAACAAGATAGCGAGACAAGTATTAGTGGTGAAACTGGACCATCTGAAGATATTACGGAATCATTTTTATTTGATACCACATTACCGACTGGATCACCTACTGGGACCGTTCCAAGTGGAACTCCTGCCGTTATTTACGATAGTGGAGAACAAGATTTTAATTCAGCTATCGATCCAATGCTAGGAACTACTGGCGGAGCTTTTAAAGGAGTTTCAGATTTAAAATTAATTGGTAATAACTTTTACGGAACAGTTCAAATTCAAAATAGAACTCAATCAAACTTACTAGATCAGGGAAGAATATCAAGAGCAATCTTATTTAGAATACCAAATCAACCTAGTGCTACGGCAACCATATTAAATCGCTATGAATCAATGGATGACTCGCCAAGATCCTTAACCGAATTAAATGGACAGCTATATTATTTTCAAGGAAGTTATCATAGAGAGGAAAGCGAAGTAAGAACTGGATCTGGAACCTTACAATCTATTCCGTTGACTGGAACATCGCCAATATCACATGGAGTTCCATGGCGATCACGTTTATTTAATCCAAATGCAGTTGATCGGACTGATAATATTACATATAGTCAGCATATCCAAATGAGTTCTCCTATGGTCACAGTAGGAAATAGTTTATATTTGCATTCTGGGTATGGAGCCATTAGATCGATTAAATCTACAGATTGGGAAAGCACCGAAAACCGAGAAGGTTTAGACGCACCAGAAACTCGAATTGATAATTGGACACTGCTAGAATTTGGTGATCGGTTTGGATTTCGCAACCCAGTTACTTTAACAAATGGTAAAACTGGATACGAAGTAATTCAAGAGATGGCTCGCCTTTGTTTTTCATACATTGGATTCGATGGCATCCAATTTATTTTTCGACCAAAATTTCAACCAATAGCGGCATTAACATCTAATATCGCTCCTGGCGCGACCGTTACTAGTCTTGCATATACTAATCCTAATATGATTGTTCCTACCGAAGGATTTGTAAGGATAGCAGGTCAAACCAACGACTGGGAAATCTTTAGTTATACTGGAAGAAACGACGATAATAATCAACTGACAGGAGTTCAGCGAGCGCAATCAGGAACAGAAGCGGATGAGCTATGTAATATGGCACGAATGGAATTTATTGATCATATAATCGATATGGAAGAAGTTTCATATTCTGAACGCCCAATCAATACTCTTAATATGAAGCAAGATTTACAGCAATTATACAATATTATTACAATTAAATATGGAAGTGGTGTTTCGGAAAACGAAGAAGTCATAAGAGATGAAACTAGCATTCAAAATAATAAACCGCGCAAACTAGATTTAACTGTTGATCTTGATCATCACGATTCAGAATGGGTATTCTGGTTAGCGGAAAAATATAGAGACTTCTATGGTAAAATCAGATATATTATTAATTTACAATTAAAGCCAAGTTTCTATATTAAGGTTGGTCAATTTATATTGCTTCGAGAAAAACAGAACTCACTTATTGACGATCAAGTATTTCAAGTTCTTAAAGTTACTCATCAAACTAAACCATATTTAACGGAACTCCAATTAAGGTCAATTTCCTAAATCGGCGATTTAAGACAGGTCAAATTACCGCTCCACTACCATATGTCTCAATTTAGATTTGGGCACCATATAAACCCCTCTGGGCGGTAAATAGACCCATTTGGGCGACATTTTTAGACCCCGATATCCCGATCTAATGATCACAAGGAGAACAAGGTTAATTTTTTATTTACTCCAAAATCAAGTTGCAGCCCTCGACCGCACAAGTCCGCTAAGTCAGGAGCAAGTTGTGGTGCAAGTTGCAGCCCTCAGCCGCACAAGTAGTGCAAGTTTTCGTGGTTTTTCCTATATCCCCAGCGGCTGGGGTTTGGGAACTTGATTGCTGTCCGCGAGCATACCGGCAATTATTTGCCGGAAGGATGAGGGCTTTCTCCACTCCAAAATCGTCAAAAAGTGATACTTCAAAGTATACCCAAATTCCGCTTTTTCTGGTCACAGAGTCAAGAGTGCGAGGGCTTTGTTCCGTGAATGGTGCTCGAGAGCATAAGAAATTATATAAAAACCCTTTAACAAATTAGTAAGGGATTTATAGGTAAACTTGCACAACTTGTGCGGTCGAGGGCTGCAACTTGCACCACAACTTGCTTCGAACTTGCACAACCTTTGCGCTCGAGGGCTTCGCAGGACTCTTGAGAGCTAAATATGTCATTTTTTCTCCATTTTTTCAAGCATTTTTCTCCAATTTGGATTTAAAAGGGGTTGAAAATTTAATATTTTATTATTAAGCGAACGGGAGCCAAATTTATTACTAAAAAATAACATCCTATTTTTGTGACCAATAAAAAAGAAATTATGATAAAATTAAATAATATTTATTGTGGAGATATGTTTGAACTAATTAAATCAGTAGATAATGAATCCGTAGATTTAATTATATGTGATGGTCCTTATGGTATAACAAATTATGACTGGGACAAAATAGAATTAATTCAAGAATTTAATTTAAATCTTATTGAGTTATTTGCTGAAAAATTAAAAGAAGGTGGATCTCTATATTTATTTGGAAAACCGGATTGTATTGATTTTATTGATTATAGAAAATTTCTAACATTAAAATCAAAAATCGTTTGGTATCAACCGAGTAGATTGTCACAAGGGAAAATTAATTATACAAATAATTATGATATCATTTGTTATTTTATTAAAGGAAAGCGTCCTCGATGTTATAACCTGGATGATATTCGGGTACCACAACTAGTGGAATTATCTCATCGTATTCGCTGTGAACAGGTTCCGTCTGTAATAGGTGGTAAATATAGCAAAACTAAATTTAATAAAGATGGAAAGAACCCAGGAGATGTTTGGGGGGATATTAAACAGCTTACATATAATTCAAAAGAACTCGTTTCTCGAGACGCATTAAATACGATTCAGAAACCGGAAAAATTATTTGAACGATTAATATTAGCTAGCTCTTTAGAAGACGATTTGGTTCTTGATCCATTTTCTGGGGTAGGAACATGTGCGGCGGTATGTAAGCGCACCAATAGAAATTTTATATCCTTTGAGATTAATAATAATTTTGTTGAGTTAAGCAATAACAGACTAAATAACATAGATCCAAATCGTCAAGTAGTATTAATTTGATTGAAAAAATAATTTTCAAATAAAAATTTCTTGGATTTAAAAGGGGTTGAAAATTTAATATTTTAATAATATAAAGGATAGGACAGTTTAAATAATGGGAATTGAATTAAAAGTTCTATTCAAGGTCTTTATAGGAAGGATCAGTCTATTAGTTGGTTTTTCTTGGTTACCCCAACTACAAGGACCATCGATCCGGTATCGATAAAGGAAGATTTTTTTAACCTCCTTGCTTCCTTTATCGCGTGTTCCTATAGCTCAATTGGACAGAGCACTGGATTTCTAATCCGGAAGTTGCAGGTTCGAGTCCTGCTAGGGACTTTTTGGAGGTAAATATGTATATTGTTAAGATTATCCCAAGAAGTTATTATACTTTAAGGGTAAATTGCAATTCGGATAAAATGTATGATAGGAACAAATATTACGATGACATTAGAAAACAAGTTCCAGATTTTAATTTAGATAAATGTTATAAGTTTGGATTAATTGCTAACTTCTATATTTTAAAAAGTAAATTAAATAATGGGTACGATATTGATAATTTAGAAAAGGCTTTAAAAGATGCTTTAAAACCTAAGTTGGGTATTGACGATCAATTAATTTATCGGAGCTTAACTGAAAAAATACCAGTTGAAACAACAGATGAAGAAAGAATAGAATTTGATATAAATCAGATAGGATTGTCGTTTTTGGGAGAGCGGGTTAAAGAAATTGCTAAATATTATATTAAATCTAAAAAAGAAGGATATGAAATTCATAAAAAAGATATTGCTAATTACTTAAATAGTTCTATTTCTACAATTGATAAAATTATAAAAACAGATCTTTTTAAAACGATTTGTTTTGAAAATAATATAATTGATTTACCGCTTAGAAGAATTAAAGATAGTAATAATAATATTACTGATAATAAAAGAACTAAAATTGATGATAGTATTCCTGGCAATATTGGAGTAAATAATATTAGTTATCGATATGATATTCGAGCACAGAAAGAAGAAATTATTGATCAGTATTTAAATGGAAAATCAGTATACGCTTTAAGAATAGAATATAACTGTAGTTCAACTCATATAAAAAAGATCCTTACGGAAGAAGGAATAGAAATTAGAGTTTCTGGACCTCGAAATAAAAGATCATAATATAAGCCGCTGTAGCCCAACTGGCAGAGGCAAAAGTCTTAAACACTTTTCAGTAAGAGTTCAAATCTCTTCAGCGGTATTTTTTAAGGGGATGAATTGGAATCGATGTGGATCGTTGAATAAAGAATTGCATGTCGAGAATGTCGCAGGTCTCGTTAAATGGCGACAACAACTAATATTCGAAGACAATTTTGAATATGCTCTGGCTGCTTAAGCAGCACAATCTTATTATTTAGCCTTCAATAAATAAGATTGCAATAGCGAAGTGCAAATTATTATGGGATTTCTGTGACCATAATTCTTATTAAGCAGAATAGTTCAGTGTAGGCTCTGTATCAAAGCTAGCACTTGCGAAACTTAAATTGGTACTAAACATGTAGCATATTTTTTATGATAGATACTGCAGACGCGGGTTCGACTCCCGCCATCTCCATTTTCCAAGTATTTTTATATTGGATTTAAATTGGGTTGAAAATTTAATATTTTATTATTAAGCCATTAAGGAGGCAAAAATAATGAAAGTTGAAGCATTATTAATAGAAGCGGTTGGATGGTTGGAAGATTCGACAGTTGAAGAAGTTAATTTTGAATGCTATAGCGATAGCCGGATTACATTAGAGACATATGCACTAGATGATGAATTTGATCCAAAATTTGCTATAGCATATTTTTATGCGCTCAATGATGACGGGTTCTATTGGGGTCATTTTGGAGATGAAGATTATGTTCATATTAGTTATATGGATGCATTATTTGGCATTATGGAAGATACTGATATTACTGATGAGTTTTTAGTAAATAATTCTGGTATGATTGGCGAAATGATAACTGATTCCATAATTGCTGATAAAGATATGTTTCAAAGTTATTGGTTATTAACGAGTTATGCTCAAATCTATAATAATCATCCGGCAATTAGATCTCTAAGGGATTATTTGACGGAATATTATGATACATATATTTATCAATCTGTTAGATTGGAGGAAAAAGAATGCGCCAATTAAAAGATTATTCATTTAAGGATAACATATCCTATTTAAAAAATGAACATAAAGACGTATATGAATGGTTAAATAATATCGTATCAGCATCCACTCTTCAGTATCATGCAATCCAAGAATATGTTGACTCTCGTGGGGAATTCGGTCAATTTTTATATGCTTTCAAATCGAAAATTCCGACTGGCATTGAAATGAGATTTGGTAAAGAGTATGCAATAAATCTTAGTGAAAAAAACTTAAAAGAATTAGCGAATATTTTTGAAGAAATGTTTCTTAGTAAACTTGATCGATATGATATTAGTAAATTAGATCCTGAAATTCGGGAATTATATTTAGAAGCTCAAGAAATTATTGATAAGGAGAGTCAAAATGACAGCGAACAGAAAATTTGTAGTTAACGATGCTTTGAACGATTTTATTTGCGTTGAAATTGCACAAGCGGTAGGTCGTATTTTGGATCGGATTAACCATTATCATGGTGAAGATGAACCAGAACCGACAGAAGATTCGAAAGTTAATTTGAAACCGGTACCGAAACCAAAAAATGATAGTATTCATCAAGAGTATTTGAAGGATAATCGTGAATTGTTGCTAAATCTGTATTGGGATGGAATGTCAGAACGAGATATTGCATCCAGTTTAGGAACAACAGTACGAGATGTTAAACATGCACTAAAACGATTTGTTCCAATCGACTTCGTTTACGAAAAATATAATGGTGGAATGTTGCCAAGCCGAATTGCTCGGTTGGTGGCAGTTGGTTTAACTACTAATCAAGTGCGGCGTGTATTGAAGATGAATCCAATTCTTAAGAAAGTTGAGGTTAAAGATGTTTGTACCAATCAAGAGAATAAATAAAGATTACGGACTTCCAAAATACCAAACAAACGGATCTGTTGGATTTGATTTTGTCACTCGGGAAAAAGTAACTATTTTGGCTGGTGAAATTGCTTTAATTCCAGCAAATAATGTTATTCAGGTTCCGGCAGGTTATATGTTAATGGTTGCACTAAGAAGTAGCGCGCCAAGAAAATGGGGAATAATGATGCCACAAGGAGTTGGCATCATTGATCAAGATTATTGCGGTCCAGAGGATGAAATTAAAATTCAAGTGCTTAACTTCAACTTCAAATCTACTTCTGTGACTATTCCTGCTGGAACAAGGTTGGCTCAAGGAGTATTTTACAAAGTTGGGGTTGTTGACTGCTGGAAGGAATGTGACGATGAAGATCTAGAAAACTTAAGTAGGTTTCATAAATCTCGAGGCGGGTTTGGTTCGACTGGATAGGAGACTTATCATGTATGGCTTTAGTATTAATGTGCCTGAAATGGCACATCATATTAAGCGTCTTTTGTTTGAAGAAAACGATTGGGTTTCTGCTGCTGATCTACAGCCAAAAGTTGCTAGATATTTAAAAATGGCAGAAGTTGGAATTATGTGGGAATATAATGACGCTCTAAATTATCTTGTTCTAGAAGAGGTTCTTGAAACTTATCTAGATAAAGAAACTAATACTTTATACTACAGATTGGAGATGCCAGATGGAACTCAATGTCTTAAGCTGTAAGTCAGATACAGATGACGATAGAATTCAATATTTAAGATGTCCGCAACATAATATTTGGTATAATCGCATGTATTGGAGCAAGCCTGAAGATTATCTCTTTAATTGTCCAGAATGTAGAAGAGAAAATAATATTCTTCATTATGAATTCATTAAAGAAGATATTAGACAACATCTACAAAAGGGAGCTTAAATGCTCCCCCATTTCCTTGGATTTAAATTTGGTTGAAAATTTAATATTTTAATTATAGGAGGTCAATTATGGATTGGGAAGAATTTTTGTATGAGAACCAATATTCTATATCTGATGAAGAGTTCGATGAACTCGATGATGAGGACTATGTCTTCATGGAAGAGGCCATCGAGCAATTAAAACAATTGTTGGAAGTTACTGGTGAAACTTCAGAAGATTTTATTCACATAGAACAAGAGGAACCAGGTAGAACTTTTGAAATCTGGACGAAATGGCGAGTATATTTTTCGGTTTATGATGATGATTTAGATGGTGGTCAACGAGTGCAATGGGCATTTCGGCATCCGCCATACGCAGTAGTTCGATAAAAGGGAGCAAGAAAATGAGTTTTAATAATGTGACATTGTTGGGTAATTTGACACGAGATCCAGAAGTAAAGTTTCTGGGCGATAACGGAACGGCAGTATGTAATTTTAGTGTAGCTTGTAACGAGCGATATACTAATCGTGACGGGGAAGTAGTCGATAAGCCGATGTTTATGGATTGTGTCGCTTGGAACAAGACGGGCGAAATAATCGGTGAACATTTTGTGAAAGGTCAACAGATTCTGGTTAATGGAAAACTTCAGCTTGACACATGGGAAGACGAGGAACGAGGTAAGCAGAGTAGACACAAAGTAAATGTGTTTTCGTTTGCATTTACTGGTAGCAAAGCTGATAATGATAAATTGCGTGAAGATCGTGACGATGATGACGATGAAGAAAACGAAGACGATATTCCGTTTTAACTAATAATAATAGCCTCTTGAATCTTAATTGCATTCAAGGGGCTTTTTAATGAGGTCCATAATGAGTAATAAACCAATAGCTTGGTTAGGAACATCTCCGGCAATTCAAGATATTATAAAGAAGCAAATACGTAATTGCGTTAAGCGAATTCGGTATGGTTCAGATGCTGGCGAAGAAGTTGAAGAATGCGTATCTAATATTTTATTCGAGTTAAAAGATGCAAACCTAACTGTAATTCAAGATATTATAAAGAAGCAAATAAGTGATTTGGTTCATCAAATTGAGACTGGTCCAGATACTCGCAGATGGGTATTTATTAAAGTTAAAGAATGCGTATATAATATTTTATTCAGGTTAGAAGATGCAAATCTAAAAGTTTGGGAGCTAGCTAGCGTTCAAAAGGAATTCTATAAAGATCAAGAAAGCGTTCAAAAGGAATTCTATAAAGATCAAGAATCGGAATATTTAAATTACCAACCAAACGAACTAGATTGGGAAGAAATTAAAGAATCTGAGTTTAGGAAAGTTAAGATTAAAATTCTAGATAAGATTATTGAGCGCAAACCAAATTCTAAAAAAGAATTACAGCCAATAGAACTATTTGCTCTTGAAAGCAATATGGATGCGAAGGATATTCCAGTGGATACGCGCTATAATCTTTATGTGGACTACTTACATAAGAAAATTTGGTTGCTAATAAACGATCTAAAGGCAGAAACATATAAATATGGTCATGATACTGTTATGAGACGCCAAAGGAATATTGAAAAATTGCACCAATTAATGACTGACGAAAGAAATATAATAATGTTAGACGAAAATAAAGCATGGAAAATTGTAAATAAAGCATGGGGGCATAATCAATGAGTAATAAACCGACCACATGGGTAGAAGCGTCTCGTACAGTTCAGAAGATCATAGAGAAAAACGTAAGCGATTGCGTTCATCAAATTCAAACCGGTTCGGATACTCATAAATGGGCATTCGATAAGGTTGAAGAATGCGTATCGAACGTTCTATTTGAATTAGAAGATAATGGAAAAATTAGCTCGTGCGCCGTTTGGGAGCTAGCAGAAATTCAAAGGAACTATTATTTGGATGAGGAAAAAAGATATAAACATTATCAGCCAAACGAACTAGATTGGGAAAAAGTTAAAGAATCTGAGTTTAGGAAAGTTAAGATTGAAATTCTAGATAAGATTATTGATCGTAAGGCGAAAGAAAATAAAGAATTGCAACCAATTGAGTTATTTACTCTTGAAAGCAAACTGGATGCTAAGGATGTTCCGGTAGATACGCGATACAACGTTTATGTGGATTACTTACATAAAAAGATTTGGTCGCTAATAAACGATTTAAGAGCAAATGTATATGATTGCAGTGGCGAAGGCGACGCAAAACGTCAATTAGACATTAAAGAGCTTCATACATTAATGACTGACGAAAGAAATATAATCATGCTGGACGAAAATAAAGCGTGGAAAATTGTAAATCAAGCATGGGGGTTAGATCATGGATTGGAATAGTGCAGTAAAAACAGCATTACATAATGCTAGAATGAAGCAAAAGATCGCTTATGCTAGAAATGAAATGTTTTGGCTTGTCAATGCTGATGAGCCAAGTTATGATACTTATGCAAATATAGAGTATTTGCAAAATTATGTTGCTGATGTTATAGTAGAATACGAAAAGATTGATGAAAAAGAACAAGCTAATCAACTAAAAGAAATCTATAATTCTTTGACTGATGAATTTTCAGAGAGGGCGGACTGGTGCGCTAAAGTTCAAGAATTTTTTGGCGACGAATCTGATTTCTTTATGAAACTAATCAATAAATATGAAAGAATTTTGGGTGTCTATGAACCTCCAAAAAGAGAACCGGTCCAACTCCATTTTATGTTTTAGGAAAATATGATTAACGAAAGTTAATTTCGTTGGATTTAAATTGGGTTGAAAATTTAATATTTTAAAAATATAGAGCAAAGCCAAGGAGGAATTGATCATGTTAAGGAATATTGGATATTGTATAGAGAAAGGATACAATGCTGATGATTATGCTAGCGCTTGGAGCGATGATCTTTATCACGAATTTCTTGCGTCGGCTGTAGAATGTTTTTGGTCGGATCATTTAGATGTTTCGCCTGAAGTTGAAGATAAAATCGAGTTATCTGAAGTTGCGGAAGCTGAGTGTCGGGAGCTATGTTACGATGCGTATAAGGAAGCGTATGAGCGTTATGAAGCCGAACGCGAAACAGTTCTATTGGAGCTTGATGGCGATTTTGAAGAATATGAAGTAGACGATATTATGGTTGATGTATTTAATATTATAACTGGAAATATGAATAATCAATTAGAGAAACTGGTGGAGGAAAAAGAAAAGGAATGAAAATTACTATAAAGCAAAAAGAATTGGCACAAGCGTTACAGAAGTTGCAATCTGTTACTCCAAATAGAACGACGACTCCAATTCTGCAAAACGTTCTTTTAGATGCTGTTGATCATGGATTATATTGCACAGCGACTAATGGAGAAATATCAACAAGAATTTTAGTTGATGGCAAAACTGAGGAACGGGGTAAAATTACAGTTAATTGTAAAAAGTTAGCAAATCTAATTAAGTCTTTGGACGCAAAAGAAGTAGATTTAAGAACTACGACTACTGATCGATTGCAGGTATTAAGTGGTAAAGGTAAATATTCTTTTGGCGGACTAGAGGCTGACGAATTTCCTAGAATGCCAGAAGTAAATGAAGAAGAAGTTGATTTTATTATTCCGGCTGGAAATTTAAAAGCGGCTCTGATCGATACTGATTTTGCAGCATCAACTGAAGAAGTTCGATATCGGCTTCATGGGGTTTCTCTTACGTTTTACAGTGATAAAATCGAGTTTGCTGGTTGCGATGGAAGAATGTTTGCTGTAGCTACATATCAAACTAAAATTGATAAAGAAATAGAGCAAATGGTAATTCCATTGAAGTCTTGTCAGGAAATTAAAAAGGTATTTTCTGATGATGAAGACATCTTTGTCTTTGTGGAAAATAATTACTTAGTATTCTTTACTAATACATATCAGTTTTCGTCTAGAAAAATCGAACTAGGCGATGAAGGTTATCCAAATTACTGGGCGATTATTAACTTCGAGAATGGAAAAGCGGTACTCGCAAATAAAGATCAACTATTAAGAGCAATTCAAAGAATTGGGTTATTTGCTCGAGATGATAGTTATGGGATTGATCTTTCGGTTAACGAAGAAGAAAATACTTTAGATATTACAGCTCAGAACAACCTGGAATATGATGGTCACGAGTCTGTAGATATTTCTAGTAAAACAGAAGCTATCGATTTTAAAATTAATGCGAAGTTTTTGTCTGGAGTTTTAAATCATTTAGATTGCGAAGAAGTTATGATTTTAATGTCACCAGATAATCTTAGAATTACTTTAAAATGTCCTGATAAAGAGAATCAGATCTATACGATCGCTCTTTTATCTGCATAACATAATGGTAGGGTTTAGCCCTACCCATAAAGGAGAATTAATTATGAAATATGGATGTATTTATAGAATCTATAAAATAAGTAACCAAAAATCATATATTGGGAAAACTGCTAGAAATATAAAAGATCGAATTCGGGAACATTTTAGAAGTAATTTGAAAATTGGAATAGATTCAGCAATACAAAAATATGGATCTAATAATTTCGGTTGGGAAATTCTTTATGATAATATACCAGAATGGATGCTATCAGATTTAGAAATACGAACAATAGCATCTCTTAATACATATAAAGGGTTTGGATATAATTTAACTATTGGCGGCGAAGGATTTCCTTGTGGAGAAGATCATCCAACTTATGGAAAAGAACCTTGGAATAAGAATAAACCATGGTCGGAAGAGGTTAAAGAAAAACTTCGTGGTCCAAGACCAAATGCTCGTGGTCCGAGACCGCATTTGCAAGGGAAAAATAGTCCTTTATATGGGAAAACTGGTAAAGATCATCCAAATTATGGAAGACGAGGGCAAGTTGCTTGGAATAAGAATAAATCGTTGTCTGAAGATCATAAAGAAAAATTACGTGGACCAAGACCAAGCCTTCAAGGTAAAAACCACCCAATGTATGGCAGAACCGGAAAATCTAATCCGATGTATGGTAAAGGATATTTAGTTAGCGGTGAAAATAATGGAATGTATAATAAAAATCATTCCATTGAAACAAGAAAAGAAATTAGCAGAAGAGTTAAAGAAGAATTTCATAAAAGAAGATTAGAACAAGATAAAAAATCTGGTCAAATAAATCTATTAGAGGATAATAAATTATGAAGATGTCAGAAATTTTCTACTCGATTCAAGGTGAAGGAATTAAGACAGGTCTACCAAGCGTATTTTTTCGGGTTTCTCACTGCAACTTAAGATGTCATTGGTGCGATACGCCATATACTAGTTGGAAGCCGGAAAATAAAGAGGTCACAGTAGAACAAGCAGTCAACATGATTGAAGAGTATGGCTGTAAGAACGTAGTTATTACTGGTGGCGAACCATTCGTATGGAAAAAAGAATTAAGATTTCTTTGTGACCAACTTTGGTATGACGGCTATCATATTACGATTGAAACAAATGCTACGATCTTTGAGGAAGTTGAATTTGATTTAATGTCGATGAGTCCAAAGTTAGAAAGTTCAACTCCATATGATCGCGATCCGAAGTGGGCGAAGAAACATGATCGAGAACGAGTTAAGATTGATGTGATCGATGAATTTATTAGTCGTTGCACTCATAATAATCTTCGGGATTATCAGCTTAAGTTTGTCGTAGTAGATGGGAGCGAGCTTGAAGAGATTCAAGATATTCTGGGAAGTTTAAGGCAATATAGTAATCGTAATGTCTTATTGATGCCAGAAGGAAGAACAGCAAAAGAAGTTGAAGATAAGCAATTATGGTTAGTTGAATTGTGTATGGCACATGGATTTCGATATTCGGATAGACTGCATACTCGGCTCTGGGGGACCAAGCGCGGAGTTTAGTTTAAAATCAAGGAGTTTAATCATGGCAACATTATACGACATCAGAGAAAATGTGCGATGGATACAAGATCAGGCTGAAATGACAGGACTAAGCGAAGATCAAGAGACTGAATTAAAGCAAATCAAAGAAGATCGAGAAGTTCTATTGGAAGAATATGTTAAAATTGTTAAGAATTTGGAATCTGATATTGAAGTATTTGCTGAAGCGGAACGAGAGTTCAGGGATAAGAAGCATCGAGCACAAAAGAGCGTAGAATATTTACGAAAACAGATTGTAATGGATCTAATGGATAATAGCGAACATAAGAAGCGCGTTGGGCATTTTACTATTGGAACAGCTCAAAAACCAGGTAAGATCGTAGTTGAAAACGACGGATTAGTATCGGATGATTTTAAGAAAGTGAAAGTGGAAGTATCTAAGGCGGCTATTAAGGATTACATTAAAGCGACTGGTGAAGTGCCAGATGGAGTCTTCATAGAAAAGGGATTTCGACTTTCGATTCGATAATGGAGGTCACAATGAAGAAGTATGTTCATTACAAAAACTTTTCGGAAAATGATACAGTTAGAATTAACTATATTAGTGGCAAATCTGTAGTTGGAAAAATGAAAAGAATTCTTGTAGATCAATCTGACTTTGGAGTTGCTGAAATAATGGAGGTTTTAATTCCGCAAACAGGTGCTATTGTAAGGGCTCCACTAGATAAAGTGGAAGGAGTTTAAAATGAGTAACTTAAACACAAGTCATCTTACAGACGAAGAAATTAGAGCGAAAATTAAAATTCTAATTGAGCAAGAAAGAGTTAATAAGGCTGAAGCAGATCGTTGGGCATATTTGCGAAAAGAAATAGAAGTTCAAAAGGAATGGGATCAATGGTGCCATAACGATATGCATAGGCAAAACGTTAAAAGATGGTTGCGCGAATGGGCTTTTAATGATTACGGTAAGTATTTAAGAATGATTGAAGATAATAGTATACCACCGGTTTATATTCAAATGGAAAACGATCCAGATAATTACGAAGCATATTATTCTGATCTTTGGTCTGCTTTTAGATACAGAACAAAAGAAGAAGCAAAAGAGGAGAAAAAATCTAGTAGGATTGCTTGGGCAATCACTATTGGGGTTCCGGTTGCGGTCGCGATTGTAATAGTTGCCGCTGTTAGGTTTCTATAATGAAAGCAAGAATTTACATTAATAGACACATAGTGAAGAGCAATAAGAAAACTGGTAGAGATGATGCTTGTATTGCCATTCGAACCTATAAGGGAGTTAAATATGCGAAGAAAGTAGAGCTCTTTGGTTCGTGGACATTAAAGCAGGACTTTGAAAAGCCATATTGTAGTGGTGCTACTATATGGCTTGAGGGTTATGAGGAAAACTATGTAGCGGAGGATGAAAATGAAATTCGATCTGATGAAGACATATACGTTTAAGCAATTTAAACGATTATATTACAAGCAACATCCAGATGGAAATCAAAGAAGTTTATTTTATTTTTGGAATGCATATAAGGCAGGCAGGTGCACAAAATGAATGAATTTGAGGTTTTAGTTTACGAAGCAAAGATCAGTGAACATCCAAATGCTGACAGAATTGAATTATGTAACATTGGCGATTATCAATCGATCGTTCAAAAGGGAACAATCAAAGATGGAGATCCAGTAGCTTACATTCCAGAAGCTTCTATTGTTCCAGATGATCTTTTAGAAGAACTTAATCTAACTGGTAAGCTAACTGGGAAGGCGAAGAATCGAGTTAAGGCAATTAAGTTGCGGGGAGTTCTTTCACAAGGTTTAATTTATCCAATGCCAGGCAAGAACATTGGCGACGATGTCATGGAAGAGCTTGGTATTATTAAATATGAACCACCAATTCCAACTAAATTGAGTGGTAGAACTTTGGGTGCAATGTATGGTAAGACTCTATCATATCCAATTCATAATATTAAAAAGTTTCCTGGAGAACTTCAAGATGGTGAAATAGTCACAATTACCGAAAAATTACATGGCACTTGGTGTTGCTGTGGATATTATAACGATGATCCAGAAGAAACTCCAATAGTCACAAGTAAAGGATTATCTGGTAGAGGAATCGTTTTAGATCCAGAAGATCCAGATAATGTTTATAGCCAAACTTGGAAGAAAATTCAGCCGACTATAGATGCAATTCGAGATAAAATTAATGATAGCGTAGTAACAGTTGGAACTCCATTTTATGTTCTTGGTGAAATTTATGGGCGTGGAATTCAGGATTTGCAATATAATACTATGCAACATGATTTTCGGGTATTTGATATTTATGTTGGGCAACCAGGTAAAGGAAAATACTTAGAATTGAGCGAAGTAACATATTTGCTTGATTTAGTATATCCGGCACTTAATTATGTTCCAATTCTATATCATGGTCCATATAGCAAAGACATTTTAATGGAATATACAGATGGTAGATCAACTCTTGGTGGTAATATGCGAGAAGGAGTCGTAGTTAAACCGAGTCCAGAACGGCTTAATTCCACATTTGGAAGAGCTATTTTTAAAAGCATTTCAGAAGCATACTTATTGCGTAAAGGCGGGAGTGAATTTAACTAATGAGTTATACAAGTATTTGTTTTAGTTTTTCAGGGGTTATTAAAAAAGCGTGGAAGGACGATCCAGTTGAACATGTATTTCCGATGCTGTATCGACAAACTTATAAGTATGACAATATATCGATTTATAGTTTTTCTTATGACAAGAAAACAATAAAAGAATGGATAAGTCATCATGATGCTGAATGGAGAGAATGTTGCAATCGAATGATTAGAGATTCAAAAGAAGATCTAGATGAACAGCATATAGCGCATCTTACATTAAATAAAGGACCAATAGTCGATCTAATTCATTATCCAAAAACAAGACCAAAGGCTAATGTTTATGTAACATCAACCGAAAAAGGAATAATTCTTGTTACTCGGGAAATGTCAACAGAGGTATTTGAAACGTGGTAAAATATCAGAATTTATTACGAGATGTTCTGAATACTGGAGTAGATCTGTCCAGCAGAAATGCTCCAGTAAGGACACTACATGGCTATCATATTAGGTATGATCTTCGAGATGGGTTTCCATTATTGACCACAAAGAAGATAGACTTTGATGTGATTAAAGCGGAACTGATCGGTTTTATTCGAGCTTATGATCATGTAGATGATTTTAAGAAATTAGGATGTAACATTTGGAACAGAAACGCACAAGTATTCGGGCAATATGGTGAACTTGGTCCAATTTATGGTGTTCAATGGAGAAAATGGCAGGATCATACATCGAATTATGAAATCGATCAACTGCAAGAATGTATAGATAATATTAAGAAAGATCCATTTAGCAGGCGACATGTTGTAACAGCATGGAATCCAGCCGAATTACATGAAATGTGTTTGCCACCATGTCATGTATTATTTCAGTTTCATGTATATCCAGATGGATCTGGGAATCCGCAAGATATAAGCTTATCCTTATATCAAAGATCATGTGATGTTTTTCTTGGGGTTCCATTTAATATTGCATCTTATTCGTTATTATTGCACTTAGTTGCTAGAATAACAGATTTAAATCCACTATATTTTATTCATAGCATGGGCGATGTTCATTTATATCATGAGCACTTTCCAGTAGCGATAACTCAACTAGATAGAAAACCGGCTCATTTACCTAATATTTCTATAAAAAAGAAAGACTTTATTGATGATTACGATATGGATGATATCGAATTATGTAATTATGCAAGTTATGGAAGATTAAAAGCGAGGATGATAGCATGAGTGGAAAATTTATTATTTTAGAAGGATTAAATGGTTGTGGTAAAACAACACAAGCGCATCATTTATGTAGGAAATTGCCAGCGAGTTATTTTCATGAACTTGGATCGCATAGCACTTCTTCGTTTCCGAATCTTTTGAAACGATTATTACATATGGATGATTTATCAGAAGTTACCGAGCAATATTTTATTACTGGATCTAGATCTCGTAATCTGCAATATGTGCAACATATGCTAGATCTTGGAGCCAACGTAGTCTATGACAGATATGTTTATAGTAGTCATATTTATAGTCATAGAGAGGTTCAATATCAGCCAGAAACAACAGATGCGGTTTGGGATCTTCATAATACTATTAAGGTTTGGGATCTTCACGATACCATTAAAAATAATCCGGTTCCTACTGTGACTATTATTCTTGATATTGATCCAGATGAGCAAAAACGTAGATTGAGATATCGTAAAGATCTTGATAAATACGAGAAGGTTTCAGATCAAGTTATCGAATATAGGAGGAACGTTTATTTAGCGATGGGAAGAGCTAAAAGTAATAATTATGTCGTTAATGGAATGCTTCCAGAAGAGTCTGTATATCATCAAATCAGGGAAATTTTGAAGATGTATAAAATTTAGTTGGATTTAAATTGGCTTGAAAATTTAATATTTTAATAATATAGGAGATAATTATGGGCGTTAATGAGAAAAAGAAGGAACTTAATGATCAATTAAAAGCTGCTCTTCAAGAAGCTGAAAATGTTAGCAGTCCATTCAATCCATTCAATAAAAAGATTGGGGATCTAGAAGAACGAATTAAGAAGCTAAAGAACGAGCGAACTTTGGCTGCGTATGCGGCTTATGGCAGAGTTCATACTATTCGATGTAGATTATGGGCTCTTAATGAAGAAATCACTCAGGAAAGGTTGAAATCAGCAGTAAATGAAAAATAAAAAACGACGACCATTTGTATTAAAAGATGCCGCCGATAATAAGATCGCACAAGGAGTAGTATATGAACAAGGTAATGTTCAAGTTCTTTGGCGTGAAGATCTTGGGTGGGGCGGCGAACAATATTATAGTTTGGCAAATGTTTTAGATCTGATGCCAAACGTAGTATCTTTTCATTGGGAAGAATAATGTTTACTAGAGAACGTTTAATAAAAATTGATAATGATCTGAAATCCGAACTACGAAAACTAAAAAATAAATCTAATGATAGACACAACAGGTTACGTTATTCCCCCACAGATAGGGGAAACAGGAGAACAAATCATGCCATGCAGAGTTGATCCGACACCAAGTGAAATTGAACGTAATGAATTGAATGGGCAAGCAGAAAGATTACATGAATGGTTAAAGACAAAGTTGACAGATGTTTATGATCCTACTTTGGATGAAACTGGTCTTTTATGCAAAGAAATTAATGGTCTTGGAGAACAAGAGTTTGTTAATCTTATGGTATCTAATATTAACGAGCCTCAAGCTCGGGTACTATTAGGATGGTGGGAACGTCACAAGGCTTATGATCAACGATACAGGAGACGATAATGAGTGCGGTAAACTATATTGGAAGAAAGACGGAGAACGGTGCAGAATATATTTATTGTCATTGGGGCGGTTATCTCGATCAAAATGCTAGAATTTTGCACGATCATTATTATGAAGAAGATAAAGTTAATGAATTGCTTTCTTTAGGCGATGCTTCTTTTATTGAACCAACAATTAAAAATTGTAAGTTTTATGCTCGAGATACAGGAGAAGAGAAGGCTAAATTGATTACCGGTATTAATAGTAATCTGCGACCAAGTGTAGCTAGTGGTTATGAGCTTTGCTTTTTATGGAATAAAGGGGAATGGTGGGTTTCAGGTTTAGATAGCAATCAAAGTTTTGCAAAATTACCAGAAAATCCGTGGCATAGATTAGCGGATTTAGAAGGAGAATTGAATAATGAGTAAGAAAGCAGTAGTACTTTTGTCGGGTGGATTGGATAGTGCGACCGCATTGGGGGTCGCACGAGCTGGTGGATATGAGACGCATACGTTAAGTTTTGATTACAATCAGCGTCATAAATATGAATTAAGTTGCGCGAAAACGACAAGTAAGATTCATAATGCTGTTGATCATAAGGTTGTTTCTTTTACGACTTTTGGTGGTAGTGCTCTTAATGATCCGACGATCGAAGTTCCGAAGGGAAGATCATTGGATGAAATGACAGACGCAATTCCGGTAACATATGTTCCTGCAAGGAATACTATTTTTCTTAGTTTTGCGTTATCGTATGCGGAAGTTCTTGGAGCGGAAGCAATTTTTACTGGTGTTAATGCTGTAGATTATTCTGGGTATCCAGATTGCAGGCCAGAATATATTAAAGCATATCAAAACATGGTCAATGTGGCCACAAAAAGAACGGTAGAAGGTAGTCCGATAAATGTTTATACTCCGTTAATCGAATTGACAAAAGTAGATATTATTCGATTGGGAACAAGCTTAGATGTTAATTACGCTTTTACAAGTTCGTGTTATGATCCTGATGAATATGGACGAGCTTGTGGAAAATGTGACTCTTGCTTAATTAGGCTTGCGGCGTTTAAAGAATCTGGTATTGAAGATCCGATTCCGTATCAATAGAGGTAAAAAATGAGATTAGTTTATCTGAATGTAAAACCTCAGAAAGCTGATGAACAAAATCCTGATAGTTGGCAGAACATAGAACAATTAGGATTATCGGTGGCGGCAACTTACAATGCCGTCACCAGAACATATAGGATCTATGAAGAAAAGGATGTTAAGAAATTAATTAGAACTTTATTAGAAGCAGATTTGGTAGTTACTTTTAATGGTCAGTTTGATTTAAAAGTGCTTAATGGATATGCAAACCAAGATCTTTTAACTGATCTTAAATCATTCTCCATGTTAGAGAACATAGAAGGTGATTTATGGCAACGACTAAGCCTAGCAAATTTGGCGAAACAAAACTTAAATCGATATCAAACGACAACAGTAACGCATCAAATCGAACTCTATAAACGAGAATTAATGGGTATATTGCGAAATGCAGTGCAATACGATATTAAAAGCATAGTAGCATTATTTAAGTTGGGATGTAAAAGAAAGTTCTTACATTATTGGTGTCCTGATGTATGGACACAAAAGTCATTTAGAACAGATTCATGGGCAAGCACGTGTCAGAAATTAACGTTTACTGTAACAAAATATAGGAGATAAAAGATGGAAGAACAGCAAGATGGTTTTATGTTTAAATGGGAATTGAATGATCATAACATGTTTAGATCATGCAGAATTGAAATCGCGAACAAAATGTATACTTTAAATGATTTTCATATTGAAGAAGTTCTCGTAGAAGGGGATTATATTTATTTGTTATTAACATGGCCAGAAGATTGTGATGATCCTAATTATGAAGACGAATTCCAAGTTTATTTTAATCGTAGCTTGGAATGCGAAAGATCAGATCTAAATGAACTAATTGCTGATTTTAACGAAGCTCGAGAAGAAGCATTTAGGCTCGAGTCACTGGATAAGGAAATTCTTGGGGAGTAAAGCAAATGCAGATCAATGTTAAACTTAAGATAAAAGGCGTTACTGACTTTCAAGTAGAAAACAAAGAACATTTTGAATATGATTTACGTGAATCGGTGCGAGAATTGTTGATTATACAGGGAATAGATTTTAGAGATCTGGAAGTCGATTTTGATTACAAAAAGGAATAACCAATAATGAGTAATCTTTTAATTGGAATTTCTGGAATGGCAGCGGTAATTGCTGGATTGATTGCTATCTTTGATACGCAATCAATCTGGTTTTGGATTTTTGTAGTATTATCTATACCATTTGGAATGCTAATATGTGGAATTATATTTACTGCTATTGGAGAATCGCTATTAAGGATTGTGGCTACATTAGATTATTACGACGAGGATTCGGAAGATGAATAATAGAGAACATTTATTAAATACTATTGCTACATTAAGACCAGTAATGAATAAATGTGATGAATCTGGTCAACCAGAATTTATCTGGATGGCTCAACATAAGAATGAAAGCTATCATTGGTTTGCTGGTATTGGTGATAATTCAGTTGAAGCATTTGAAAACTTAGAGCAAATAGTTAAGCTTATAGAGGAAGAATAATGGGTTACTTTGTTATTGGATTTGTGTCTACGTTATTAGTAATATATTTAGTATATTGTCTTTTTAGCGGAAGCAAAAAATGATTGGACTCATAGAATTACTAGCTACGTTTATCATCATACTAGCGTATTTTGTATTTGGAAGGAAGAATATGATTGGATTTATAATAGCCGCATTAATAGTAGTAATTATAGTGGGATTTTTAACATATTATGCGGTGAATGGGGATCCGTGGAGAGAATAATGGTACATCATTACTTTAACATTTTAGAATCAATTGGAGAAGATCCTGAACGAGAAGGATTATTAAAGACTCCATCAAGAGCCGCTCAGGCAATGAAAGACTTAACCGCTGGATATTCTATTGATCCAGAACAACTTTTAAATAATGCGGTATTTCATGGAAACTATGATCAAATGGTTGTAGTCCGTGATATAGAATTTCATAGTTTATGTGAACATCATCTGCTCCCATTTATGGGTTCTTGTGATGTTGGATATATTCCACATGGAAAAATTATTGGACTTAGTAAAATTCCGCGTATCGTAGATATGTTTGCTAGGAGATTACAAGTTCAAGAAAGATTAACAAATCAAATAGCTGATACTTTAACGAATTTATTAGATCCGTTGGGAGTTGGGGTTATATGTAAAGCTCGGCATACTTGTATGTCAATGAGAGGAGTTCAAAAACAAGACGCTTATATGATCACAAGTGCAATGGAAGGGGTATTTAGAAAAGATCATTCGGCTCGCCAAGAGTTTTTATCTATGATTAAATAATTGGAGTAAACTATGGATCGCGAAAAGTATTGGAAGCTGGCAGAGCGGTATCTGGAGGAATTTATCTATCCAGATCCGCTAATTGAAGAAAAGTTTAAAACATATAAAGAAGATATGCTTAAATCATTTGACGAATTCTTTTACTCTTATGGTGAATTCTATATTGTAGGCGATCTAATGGGTTGGGATTATCACGAGCTAATGGAATGGGTATCAAAAAACTTAGAACGAATTAACGAACTATATAAAGAAGTTTATGGGGAGGATGCTAATTATGCTGCTTGATTCTAGTTTTCCAGGTCAATTTTATCCGCCATCAACAATTGTAACATTTCCTACAAGAAAGGGAATTATGCGGGGACAAGTAAGAAAATTAAATAAAGATAAAGCTCGGGTTGCGGTAGGATCAAATAGTACTATTTGGAAAGTTCCTTATAGTATATTAAATATTAAAGAGCGATCAGTAGTGCCTGAAGTATCACTAGAAGAAGTTTATAATTTCGCACATGATAAACTAAAAGAATTCAATTTGCATGACTGGGAATTTGGGTTTGATTTAGCACAAAATCGTGGTGGTGTTTGCAGATACGGAACTAGAACAATTAGCTTATCAGTAACTTACTGCATGAATGCTTCAAAGGAAGAATTATTTGATACTGTATTGCATGAAATAGCGCATGCAATAGTAGGTCCAGGTCATGGACATGACTTTTATTGGAAGCAGACGGCGAAATCAATTGGATGTAAGGCTAGTATTTGTCATACGATTAAACACGGACTAGATAAATGGAAAGGAGTTTGCCCTTGTGGGCAAGAATGGAAGAGAAAGAAATTACTTAAACGAGTTCGTAATGGAAAGTGTCCAAAGTGTATGGAGCCAATAACATGGACAGAAATAATTTAAAATTACTTGATGGTGTTAGATGGCCATTTAATGCGACGGTAACCAAGTTTGATAAAACAATGGGATATGCTGGACCACAAAGAATTATATGTTTATCAAATGTTCGTCTAGATCCAGATAGAGTCGCTAGCATTTGTGACGATTATCCATTAATGGAGAACGTAAAAGGTCAACTATTTGATGAGTTATGGTTAAATTGTGGGCAATGGAGTTCAATACTTAAGGTAAATGATCAAATAACATTTCAGGCTCGGGTCACATTAAATAAGAAGCATAAATTACAAAGGATAACCAAGGTAGTTTTACTTGGAAAAGATGAAGGAGAAACAAAGGATTCGTATCAAAGAGAATCTGAGTTGATTAAGCAAGCAACGGCTTATGGAAAAAAGCTTTGGGAAGAAACAAGCGGAACAAATAACATCATACTTAAGATTCAAGAACTTAATCAACTTACAGAAAGTAAAGGTTGGCGTGATGAGTATACTGAAAGTTTTCGGAAATTAGCTTGTAAATTAGTATTTGAAGAATGGAATTCAAAAAGTGATGATCTTATAAGTAGGCTACATGAATTTATAGTATGGTTTAAAGTAATAATCGATCCAGGAATCGCAGATATTAATTCAAGATCAAAGAAGCTGTTTTATCAATTATGTATGGAACAGTGGTTTTATTTCTATCAAGGAGAATAAAATGTCAAAAGAACAAACGCCAGAACAAATTTTACGTAAATTAGATCATCCAAAATTAGGAACGAACTTCGATGAAGAAGAATTAGGTTTTCTGTTGGATTACGCATCAGAAAGAGGTATGTATAATGCTTCAACATTTAATGAAGATCAATGTCGCTTAATTAGAAAGATTCTAGATCGCCTATTTATAAGTTATGTTATATCGCATGAAATAGCAGAAAATAATCTTTATTTATATCGGGCACATGTTAATAGTATTAGACAAGAAGTAGAATTAAGAAGAAACGATCTTCAAAGTATGGCTGAAAATCTTAATAAGGTAAAACAAAATGACAAATAAATTATTGATCGTAATTTTATGTGTTATTTGTATTGGAGTTGGGGTAGTTTCTAGCCAGAACTTTATTAGTTTGTTAGATCAACCGATAGAGTATACTGTATTCGATAGAATAACACATGATTTAGAAATTCATTTTTTAAAAATGATGGTAATGACTTCTAGTTATGAGTTTGAAGATTTTAATCCGGTGTTACTAGTTACGTCTGAAGAAGGGTCTAATAAAATTACATGCGTTATTATTGTATCTGAAAACATAACTCTTAAAGGATTAAAGACAATGGAAGTTATTGCTGATTCTTTAGAAGATACGTTTAATGTTTTGAAAAAGCATTCTAAGTTGGATTTGCAGGATCTAGAAATTGAAGTAATATATAATGAACACAAACAAGGAGAAACTAATGGAGAATAAAGAAGCTGTAATATCAAGCGATGGAATTCCGGTGACTAGCGATGGAGAGCCATTGGAAGAATTTGGAACAAAACTTCAGATCATTGATGACGAATCAATTATTGCTGATATGAGAGGTCATGCAATTCAGGATTATGTCTACTCGATCAAATCGGGTGGAAGAACAATTCAAGGATTAACGTTAGCGGGTATTAATGAAGCCGCTAATCGGCGTGGTGGTCTGGAGATCGAGTCAATTCAATATGAAGAAACTGAAGACGCTTGGAGAGCGATTGCCAAAGCGGTTGATACAATAACAGGATCTTCAAGATATGGTGCTTGTGAACAACCGAAAAAAGCATTTAAGAAAAATGATCCGTTTGCTTTTACGAAAGCTGTTCATAAAGCACAGAGAAATGCTCTTAAGCAGTTAATACCAGTTCCAGTAATTCAGGAAGTTTTATCTCACTACTTAAAGCAGAATAAATCGCGTAAATAGATTGAAAATAAAAAGTTCAATTTTATTTAGTACCTATGAACTATGGGCTCCCCTTTATATGGAGCCCCAAACCCAATTGGGAGTTGGAGAAGCCCCATTATGGCGGGTTTAAGGCGGCGTTGGGAAAACTTTTCGGAGCCCAATATGGGAGTTGAAAATTTTTATTGCTCCCCAAAAAATATTGGATTTAAAAGGGATTGAAAATTTAATATTTTAATAATATAACAAGGAGACTAAAAAATAATGCCTAATAAACAGTTCAATTTCTTTGAACAAGATAATAGATCTGTAGATAGAGTATTTAGATATCCAGGAAGTAAATCTACAGCAGCAAAACATTTCGCTAATATTCTACCTCCAGGTACGAAAGAAGTAGTATCACCATTTTTTGGTGGCGGATCTTTTGAATTGTATTTGACTGGTAGAAATATTAGGGTGCTTGGATCTGATCTATTTGAACCGCTGGTTAATTTATGGAAGCATATTTTAACTGATAATAAAAACTTATCTAGAAGAGCACAAGAAATATTACTTAGTGATACAAGAGAAGAATTAAAAGAACTTCAAAAAGAAGATTATTTTAAAATTACAAATAATCTTGATCGGGCGGCGTATTTATGGTTGTTTTATTGTCTTTCATGGAATGGAATACCATTTGCTGGTTTAAGAAATTATGTTATTATTGGTCGGGATGCATATTTAAAAGGATATGAACATGATCGAATGACATTCTTTGATAGATTAGATGTCTTTCGTAATTCATTAATAACAGTAGATCTTTTAGATTACAAAGATCAATTAAATCGGTATCCGGATACGTTCACATATCTTGATCCTCCATATCCAGTACGCGGAAACTTATATGGAGATAGCCATAAATTTCATACTGATTTTAATCATGAAGAACTTAGAGACATATTAAGAAATCGTAATTCTTTATGGATGTTATCATATAATAATCATGAATTGATTCTTGATCTTTATTCTGATGATGATTTTATTATTAAACATCAATGGTGGAATCAAGGAACAAATACTCATAAATCAGCCAAAGAAGTAGTAATCTTTCCTAAAAGATATGGTGATACTGTTAAATTAATTTAATGGGAGCTTAAATCATGGATGAATTTACTTCGATTTGTTTATGGGTTATTTTGTTTTTGATGTTATCAAATAGGGGGTAATTATGTTAAAATCATTTGGAAAGGCAGTTTTAGTATTATTGATGCCTGTTGGAGTAGTTCTAGCGGGATTTAATCTTCAAACTGAAATAATGAAATGGGCTGCCATCATATTTTTATCGTTAGTAGCGTTAGCTACAGCAACTGCATTATTTTGGATAAATGAGGACTAATCATGACATTTAAAAATACGAGAAAATTCTTAGAGCGTGATCCTTTTAATCCAGGCAACGAACTTGATTGTGAAATTTCTATGGATAAAGGTCACAAGTATGGTGCGTTGATAATTCATAAAATTAATGGAGAACCTGCTCCGCAAACTATTTATGGAACACCAAAGTTGAAATATCCATTTAATCAAAGCGGTAATTGGAAATTTCCAAGTGCGTATCGGATTTTCTCGTATAGAAAGTATGATGGCACTAATATTTTCATGTATCGTTATAAATATAATGGTCATATTTATACCACGTTTAAGGTGCGGTTATTTCCATTCTTGCGTGGCGTTATTCTTGACAAATGGAAGTTATGTTTAGTGCAATACATAAATATACCAACATTATTTCAGGAGTATCCATTCTTAACTGGGTTCGCATTTGAAATGTATGGCAAAGATCATCATCATTTAATTGAGTATGATCATAAATTAGATATCAAATTTCTATTTGCTTTGGAGCAGACGGAAGACGATATCCAAATACATCCACCATCTAATTTTAGCATTGATCCGGCGGCGGGATTAAGTTATAGCAGTAAAATACCATCCGCAGAACTATTAAACGTTTATGATTGTGACTATATCTTTAATTATCAATTAGAACAGCAAGAATGGGAAAAGAATTTAATAGTCACAGAAAAAGGATTCAAAGGTGAAGAAGGATCTGTATGGTATTTACAAGATAAAGATTACAAATGGCATTTATTTAAATGTAAACCGACTAGTATTGAGAAGATTCATTGGGCTTCCTATCCGTTGGATGTCAATATTATTAGAGCCACAGCAAATAACGTTTTAGAAGTCTTTGATAAAGTAGATCATAAATCGCTATGCGCATTACTTCTAGAAGAGTTCCCAAAACAGCAAATAGAACTTAGCGAACGCAGAATTCAAAAAGTCCTAGATGAATTCGATCAAAGATTTACATTTAAAAGACGTGTAGAACTCGCCATGAAAGATCTGGACCACGATCTTTCTGTGACCGATATTTTACGTCAAATATCTCATAGATTTAATAAGCAAGAAATGTCTGGAGTATATCAGGCTGTCAAAGATCTAGTAGGATAAATTAAATGAAAAAGTATAACTTTTATGAAGTTGCGATGGCAATATTAGGTTCTCAGGCACAAATTAATTTGCCAGAAGGTAAAGAAATGATTAGAGTTTGGGGTGGAAATGGGTGGGAATATAAGGTAGTTGACAAGGAGGAGGACGAATGCCAGAAGAAAGATTCGACCACAGCTTAATACGAGATGTAGATATAGCTCTTGATCATTTACTTGATGCGATCGAAGATATTGTAGAAAAACATGGTGAGGATAAAGTTCCAGAAATTAAAGAAATTCTGGAAGGTTTATATGATGCTTATACATTCGTAGAACAAACGCTAGACATAGAACTATATTTAAAAGATCTTGAAGGAGATGATAATGAGAAATAAACTTTATTTTGGCGATAATTTAGAAGTAATGCGCGAAATGAAGTCTAATAGAGTTGATATAATATGCACAGATCCACCTTTTAATAGTGGAAGAGATTATAACGACTTTTTAGAATCGCAAGCTCAAAAGAAAGCATTTACCGATATATGGTTTTACGATAAATCGGCAGAAAATTCTAGAGAAGATATTCGGATTAGAGCTAAAGATGATTTATTAAATGATACGGTTTATAGTTCAGTTGATCAAGCTCTAATTGGCTGTGATTATTTATTGCAACATAAAGAAACTGGATGGCGTGGTGCTATGCGTTCATATTTAGCTTTTATGGGGCCACGAATTGTTGAAATGCATAGAATTTTAAAACCGACAGGAAGTATTTATCTGCATTGCGATCCGACAGCAAGCCATTATTTAAAAGTAATTTTTGATGCTGTTTTTGATCAAAAAAATAATTGCGATAACGAAAATTTTCTAAATGAAATAATCTGGACATATGCAGTTAAAGGAAATCCTCCTAAGTATGGGTATCCAAGAAAGCATGATAATATTCTATTTTATAGAAAATCAAATAAGTCTACTTTCAATCGATTGTATCAAAATATAAGTCAAGAAGATCTTGAAAAAAGATTTCCTAAAATTGATGAAGATGGAAGACGATATAAGGTTTATACCAAAGAACATGGAAAAAGAAAGTATCTTGATGAATATTTAGGAATTCCAACTCCAGATTATTGGACTGATATACCTAGTTTTGGTACAGCAACTCAGAGTAAAGAGCGAACAGGTTATCCAACTCAAAAGCCAAGAAAATTATATGAAATGATGATTGAAGCATCTTCAAATAAAGGAGATTTAGTTTTAGATCCATTTGCTGGTTGCGGAACAACAATTGATGCGGCTCAAGCAAAAAGAAGACGTTGGGAAGGAATAGATCTTACATTACTAGCTCTTGAACCAATGAAAGATCGGATATATGAAAGATATAAATTAAAAGCTTGTATTGATTATGATTTGGAAGGTTATCCGACCAATATGCAGGAAGTTCATGAATTAGTTAAGAATAATAAATCTTATCATGATTTTGCTAATTGGGCGGTTACAAGAATAGGATTAAATCCAACTCAGAATTCTAATGATGGAGGTTATGATGGAGTTGGCGATGTCGAGGTATGGGTTCCGCAAAATATGAAACTAAATGATGGAATTGTTATAGCAGAAGTCAAATCTGGAAAACCAACACTGGCTCAGGTTAGAGCATTTTGTCAATCAGTAAAGAAAAATAATGCGATAGCCGGAGTATTCATTACTGTGGAAAAAGTTAGTGCTGGAATGAAAGAAGAAGGCAGTAAAATGGGAAACTTTAATCATAATGGCATTCAATATAAAAAAATACAATTCTGGCAAATAACTCAAGAATATTTTGACAATCCAGAGTCAATTAATCAATTAATTAAATTGCCAGATAGAATTAAAATTAGCAGAAAAATGGATCCACATGTAGAAGATAATCAAGCTGATCTATTAGAAATAATATAAAATTATGGGAGTGTATATTCACTCCCCACTGTAATATTGTCTAATTAAAACAAAATAATACTAAGGAGATATAATGCAAAATCAATTAAATCCAGATAATATGAATGAACTTAATGATCTGTTAAATAGTAAGCTTTATCATAGTTTTTCTGATTGGGCAGTTAGTAAACTAAATCTAACTCCAACTAATAATTCTGCCGATGGTGGATTTGATGGTATTGGTCACTATTCTGAATGGATTTCAGAAGGATTAGAATCAGCTAAAGGTCCAGTTATGGCAGAAGTTAAATCTGGAAAACCGACGCTTGCTCAGATTAGAGCGTTTTGTCATTCTATGAACATAAATAATGCGATAGCCGGAGTATTTATTACTGTGGAAAAAGTTAGCACTGGAATGAGAGAAGAAGCTAAATCAATGGGTTGCTTTAATCATAATGGAATAGAATATCCAAGACTACAATTCTGGCAAATAACTCAGGAATATTTTGATAATCCAGACTCAATTAATGAAATTATTAGATTGCCAAAACCTATTAGGAGTGGTTAATGGAATTTATACATTTACATAATCATTCAGATGGAAGTCTGCTTGATGGTGCTTGTAAGATCGAAGACATGGTGGATTGGGCTGTCCAAAACAGCTCATCCGCTGTGGGTTTAACAGATCATGGAAATATGTTTACTGCATGGGATTTCATGACAAAGGCTCGGCAAAAGGGTGTCAATCCAATTGTTGGCTGTGAAGTTTATGTCGCGCCAGGCAGTAGAAAGACTAGAGGCAAGGAACAGGGACCACCATATCATTTAACATTGCTTGCCGAAAATGCTACTGGATATAAGAATCTACTTAAGATGGTTTCTGTGGGCTATACAGAAGGATTCTATAGTAAACCACGAATCGATATGGAAATTCTTCGAGATCACAATGAAGGAATCATTGGATTAACTGGTTGTGTTGCTGGCTTTGTGCCGAAAGCTATATCCACAAGTAAAGAGAAGGGTATTGCTAATTTTAAGCAGTTAATCGATGTGCTTGGCAAAGACAATTTGTATGCCGAAGTGCAAAATCATTATATTAAAGAAGAAGAACAAGCTTATCCAGTTATTTATGAATTAGCAAAAGAATACGATATACCAATAGTTGGAACTAATGACTGTCATTACCTGAATCGAGAAGATCATTATATGCATGATATTCTGCTTTGCATTCAAATGAAGAAGACGGTTAATGATACAGATAGAATGATGTTTGATAATCATTTCTATTTTAAAACTTATGACGAAATGAAAGAAGCTCTCAAGATGTATCCGGAAGAAGCATTAACAAATACTATGCGGATTGCGGAACGCTGTAATATTGAGCTTGATTATGGAGATAATTTACTGCCAGAATACGAAGTTCCTCAAGGTCATACTAATGATTCTTACCTAAAAGAACTTTGTTATACAAGTTTGAAAAAGAAATATGGGGAATTATCAACCGAAATTAAGGAACGGCTAGATTATGAACTGGAAATCATTGCTAAAACAGGGTATGCCGGTTATTTCTTGGTTGTTTGGGATTATGTGCGCTTTGCTAATAGCAAAGGATATCCTCTTTCTGCTCGTGGTAGTGGTGGTAGCAGTTTGGTGCTTTTCGCACTTGATGTAATTACATTTAATCCGATGGATTATGGATGCTTTTTTGAACGTTTTCTAAATCTGGATAGAATTAGTCCGCCAGATATTGATATTGATTTCTCGGATCGAGCGCGGGAACATGTAATCCAATATTTAGTTGATAAATATGGGCATGATTCTGTCGGAAAGGTAGCAACATTTTCAACATTAAGTGCAAAAGCGGCAATTAATAATGTTGGTAAAGCATTAGAAATACCAAACGAACAAATTAAGAAGATTACTAGTTTAATTCCAGAATCTGCTAATAAGTTTACAATAGATGATGCATTATCAGAAAATTCTGCATTGAGAAAAGAGGCTGAACTTCCAAAAAATCGAGAGTTAATTGATTTAGCACAGAAAGTGGAGGGAATGAAACGCCATGTTTCTTGTCATGCCTCTGCTATTGTGGTGTCAAATGGACCTCTGACAGATTATGTTCCACTTTTTAAGGATCGAAACGATCAAATAGCGACACAATATGAAGGTAAAGCCGTAGAAGATATTGGAATTATTAAGTTTGATACGCTCGGAATCAGGAGTTTAACTGAAGTTTATGATTGCCTAGAACTAATTAAAGAAAATCATGGTAAAGAAATCATATTAACTGAGATTCCGTTTGATGATGAACCAACTTTTAATTTAATTCAAAAGGGATTACTTCAAGGATTATTTCAATTAGAGACATCGCCTGGTATGAAACAGGTAACAATTGATTTACGACCAGAAAGTTTTGAGGAATTTGTAGCAATTCCAGCATTATACCGACCTGGACCACTGAAGAGTGGAATGATGAAGCAATTTATTAATAGGAAGCATGGTCGGGAAGCAATTACTTACTTAGATCCTCTGTTAAAAGATGCTCTAGAAGGAACTTATGGGGTTTGTGTTTATCAGGAACAGGTAATGCAGATCGCTCGAGATATGGCTGGGTTCACAATGGGTGAAGCTGATGTGCTTAGATCGGCAATGGGTAAGAAGAATAAACCGCTTCTAATGGAACAGCGCGAAAAGTTTGTTGATGGTGCTATAGAAAATGGAATTTCTGAAGAGAAAGCTAGTCAAGTTTTTGATATTTTGGAACCGTTTGGTCAATATGCGTTTAATAAAAGTCATACGGTCGCTTATTCGATTCTAGCTTATAGAATGGCATACTTAAAAACTCATTATCCGCATGAATTTATGGCGGCGATGATGACTGGTGAGCATACAAATACCGATAAATTTATTAAGTATAGGAATGAATGCGTTAACCTAGAAGAATTTCTAGATAGAACCATAAAATTGTTGCCGCCAGATATCAATAGAAGTCAACGCCATTTTTCTGTGGACAAAGATTCTATTCTGTTCGGATTAATTGCAATTAGTAATGTTGGTGAAAGCGCGATCGAAGAGATACTTAATGCTAGAAAAGATGGTAAATTCGAATCATTTGAAGACTTTTGCGAGCGAGTTGATACAAAGACGGTTAGTAAGAAGACGATCCAAAACTTAATCATGTGTGGAGCGTTAGATTCGTTTGATGGTCATCGGGCACAATTTCTGGAAAATCTTGATCTAGTTATGAAGACTGCAGAAAGTGCAAAATCTGATAAAGATCAAGGGCAAGTTAATTTATTTGATATGTTTGATAGCGGTCCGAAAGCTGTAGCCACAATGAAAGAGGTTGAACCATGGTCAATTATAGAACAGCTCCAAAATGAAAAGGATCAACTCGGATTCTATGTTTCTGGTCATCCATTGGAACAGCACAAACAAATAATAAAGAATTTTACGAATTCTAATACGGTAACCGCTTTAGATAGGAAAAATGATATTTATTTAGTTGGATTGATTACAGATCTTAAACCGTTTAAGACTAGAAAGAAAGAATCAATGGCTTCTATGGTAATAGAAGATCTAGAAGGAACTCTTAATGCGGTAGCGTTTCCGAATACTTGGCAATCGTATTCTGATCAAGTTGAAAGCGGAATGATTTCATTAGTACACGGATCACTATCAACCGATTCTAGAAAGAAGACTAAACAATTAGTTATTAATCGGATTATGAATCTAGAGGATATAGGCAAACTCATAGATACAGTCGAAGTAGTTATTCAAGAACCTGACATTGATAACCAAGAAAAATTGGAATCATTACAACAAATAGTTAAAGATTATCAGGGTAATAAGAACTTAGTATTACATTTGAAGACTATCGATTATGGAACAGTAGTTGCTCAAAGTTCTAGTGACTATAAATTGGATTACAATCCAAAGATCGTTGACAAAATTGAGGAATTGTTTGGAAAAGGATGTGTTATTCCTACTAATAGGAACAAACGGGCTGAAAATTTTATTGAATTTTAAATTTTATTGGATTTAATTGGGCTTGAAAATTTAATATTTTAATAATATAGAGGGACAAAAAGACTTAAAAAATATAGAGGTAATAAATGGTAGATCTTAAGGAAGAAAATGACGGGTTCAAACGACATAAAAGTTCATTCTTTCAGGCGATTGGTACTCCAACCAGAAACGTAATGTCTGATCATGTTGAATTTGCGATGGATTTGGTTAACAATTATGATTGGCAAGGAACGCCAAAAGCAAAACCATTTAGAAATATGCTCTTAACACCTGTGGCTTTACGAAAAAATAAAGGCATTTTAGATTATCTTAAGGAGTTAAAAGGCGAAGGCGTAATTGATAATATAATGTTTGATTCTGGGGGATTTCAAGTTCTAACAGGATCGTTAAAGAGTAGAGGTATTTCTAATTTAGATGATCTTCAGAAGCACAATGAAGAACTCTATAACGAATATGATTGGGCGGACATTTACATTATGCCCGATCATCCGCCAAATCTGTCTGATGTTTATCATGACGGATATAAAAGAAAGATTAACAATACAATTGAAGCGTCCCTTAAGTTTTTTGAGTGCTTAAAACCAGAAATTCAAGGTAAAGTCGCACCAGTATTTCATTTAAGAAAGGATCAAGATATTGATTATATGTATAATTCATATAAACCAATGCTTGATAAGAGTAAATTTGCATCTTATTCCGCATCATGCTTAACGCATCCTGGATCGCCACGACAATTAAGAGGTGCTGCGTTAACTATGTTAAACGAATTACAAAAAGTATTAAAAAAGAAAGGAGTTGGAATTCATTGTTTAGGAATATCGTCTCCAGGATCTGTATTTATATTGCACTATTTGGGTATTAGGACCTTTGACGCAAGCACTCCGATTATTGGTGCTGGGCTTGGCAAGATTTATTTTCCATATATTGGTGGCATATCGTGTAGTCTCCTTCGGGATAATGAAGACGACAATATGACAGAAGAAAAACTTAGATGGGCTCGGGAAGTCACAAATCATAGATGTCCGTTTTGTGAAGATCTTAGCCGATTAAAAAAAGAATCAAACGTAGAAGGTATACCAGGATATTTGTATAGAAGAATGCACAATTTTTGCATGCTTGATCAAATAAGTTGGACGCATAGAGATCTTGAAGTAGGATTACTTGAAAAATATGGTAATGCTCAATTTAAAATCTTTTCTACGGTTTACAAAAACCAACAAGTATCATTCTTTTAGGAGGTTAAATGGATAAGAAAATGCGACGGTTAAATCAAAAAATGCTAAGAGCGGATTCGTTAGCGTGGCAGATTGGACGTATCAAAGCCCTTGTGGATAATGGTATTGATCCAACTAAAGATCTTAAATTCATAATTGATTCATATAATCACGATCAAGGATTCATAAATCAAGCTAAAAGCGGTGCTGAATTTACTGAAAATCAAATAAGAAATGGAGATTTAGCGAAGTCTGATAGAATTATACGAATATCGCCTGATTTTGAAATCAGGGCTAGCAAATAATAAATTCAATTTTTGGAGGGGAGGAACAACCCCCTCTCCCTGTTGGCTGGGCGAAAAATTTTTCGGTTGTCTGATCTGATAACAAGGCCAAATCGCCTATATTATATATAGGAGAAATGATTAAAAAATAAAAATTTAAGGGGTTAATAAAAATGGTTAACTGGACAAATGGTCCTCGAGTTCCTGGTCAGAAAGATTTGCCAATTCCAAATGATAAATGGGAATGTTCTGATCTGATTTATGAAGTAGAAGATTTATTGAATGAATTTGAAGAAGGAACTTTGGACGAAAATTTGGAAGTATTGCACTCTGAAGGAATAGAGCTTTTACAAGAGGTTCGGCCACATTATGTAAGCGAAGGCAATTATGGCGAAACTTGGGAAAATAGTCTCAAGATGTGGTTGTTCCGATATGAAATTACATTGGCGGCTCGATCGCATCGTAGCGAACGTCATCTAGAACAATATAAAGAGGTTTGCGAACAATATTTGGAAGAGCTTTTAAAGAAACAGGAACGATATCAAGAATTGGAGGATAAGAAAAATGCGTAAGAAACTATATAATATGAATCAGATCGAACTTGAACAGTTTCATGAAGTATTTACCTTTGAAGATATTGTTGATATGAAGGAAGACGAACTTAATTATATTGATCGTGGCTATCTTGAAGAACAGATCATTTTGCATGATTTTGACGATATTGTTGATGCGATTAACGTCAAACTAGAACATAATATCGATCTTAATGAAGAAGAAGAAGAGTATTTGGAGTGGGGAGACAAGGTTGATTATGATCTTGGACCGCCAATCATGAGCAGCGAAATGCTGCTCAACCTGTAAGGAGGTTAAAGATGATTAAAGATCTAGGTTTAACAGACGAGCAAATAAGGGTTCTTAATTTAACTTCAAGATCTAAAGCGACACATATCCTTATATATTTGGAAGTTAAGAAATTTAGAGATGGTACCGTCAACCGACAAGATATTGTTCATAATGTTGCTAATCAAATATCTGTAATTTATGACGAATGGCATGAAGCGGTATTTGATTCGGCAATTAACAACCTTGAAACTTTTGGTATTCTACCTCGAATTGGTTGGGGTCAATATCAGTTAACGGATAATGCAGATAAACTTATGGAAGATCGATATGGTAAGTATCATATCGATGTAATAAATGAAGTTTCTAATTTAATTTCTAATCCAAATACAGGAGAAGAACAAATGGATGTCCAATCAGTAGTAAAAGCGATCGCAGAAATAGTTGAAAAAGAACAAGAACACAAAAAAGAATTAGCAGCGAAAGATCAGCGAATCGAAAATCAAATAGCAAATATTAACCAATTAACTCTTAAACTCGAAGATTCTGAACATGATAATAAAGATCTTCTAGAGGAAGTTGAATCTTTAACACGTAAAAACGAAGAATTGAATAATAATAATGATGATCTTACAATACTTGTTGAAGCGTTAACAAATAAAGTTGAAGAATTAGAATCTGATAATGCGGAATTGGCACAAGCGTTAAGAGTTATCAGAAACTATGATGCTAAATATGCAAAGGAGTAATTAAAATGAGTATAAATTCAGAGCTTTTAAATCATAACATTCCGATAACAAAAACCGTGATCGGTGTAATGCGTAAAGAGATTCTTAATCAGTTTGCTATTGCGGATCAAAAACTAGATAAATGTAAGTCACAAAAAGAAATTAATGATTTATATGATGGGCTTCGAAATAAAATTAACTTTCTAGTTACGCAAGACTATTAGTAACATTGGGAGGGGTTCAATTCCCCTCCCGAACTCATGTGGGAGCCATGTTATGAAGTTCAAGACGCTTGGCGCTATGGCATTATCAGCTTGTATGTCACTGAATGCTGGACCATCGCCAGCACAAATAGAACAAGAAGTTTCTAATATACTTGAAAAGAATTGTAGTAGTTGTCATGATAATCAATTTTTAGATCGAAATGTAAATTTAATTCCTAATGCGATTACTAATGGAGTAGATGGGTTTGGAGTAATGCCATTAGGCAAACCAGAATTAGATCAATCCGATATTGACTCTATACAAGATTGGGTCGATTCTAGAAGTTCTGATTGGCATGAATTAAGTGATAATGAAATTTTATCTCTTGTTAAAGATGATTTAGAATATGGTGATGGATACGATCAAGAATGGAAACGATATTTTACTGTGACTAATAATAGAAAATCAGATTTTATAGATTTAACTAAGTTATTAAATCGTTTTTCATGGAGACCAACAATTATTTATCCTGAAATAGTTCATGGATCATATGGAATGATTTTTTCAATTAATGTTCGAACTTCTTTTGGTCCTGCAGGATCTACAAGTTGGCAATTATTAGAAGCTCATTATCAAGATGATGGATCTTATCAATCAAATTCTATTTATGATGAAATATTAGATATGGTTGATGGGGTAACACAACCAAAATATCCGATTATTCCTATTGATTGGTTTCTTGAAAACGCTTCTAAACCTCCTTTATATCATGATATATTAAGATTACCAAATACTGAAGATGAATTGACTAATGAAAGATTATCTCCATCAATCCCGTATTCACCTCTTGGAGGAATTGTTTTCTATACTCCAAATCCATTTGCTAGCCAGAAATTATATGATGTCGTTGGAATAGCAGAAGGTAAATCTAATGTATCTTACCACAATAGAATAGTTGAACGAATTCCGTTTAAGTATCCTCTTATGAAATCAGAAGCCGCTAATGGTGTTTATTATAGATCATATGATTTTGATAATAGCACTGGAATAAATAATATTGCTGAACATCCATTAAATTTTGAACATGCTGGCGGCGAAATGATATTCACATTACCAAATGGATTACATGCTTATTTTATTACTAATAGTAAAGGAGTAAGGCTACCACAGGCTCCAACTGATATTGTTGCAATTCCAGATAATACTCCAGATGATATTTCAGATAATAGTCCAATTATTAATGGAACAAGCTGTATGACATGTCATAATGATGGGTTTATAGAAATCGAAGAAATAATTGATGAAATAATTGATGACAATGGTCCATATATTGCTCAAGAAACGATGAATGATTTTATTAAACAGGATAATATAAGGTATCGACAAGTAATAAATGACATTAAATATATGGGAGATCAGTTATTCGGTCAGGATAGATCGAGTTATGGAGCGGCTCCTCAACAACCTACTTTTGTGACTAACGCCGCATTGGGCGTTAACTATCCAAACCCGTTTAATCCTGAAACGTGGATTCCATATGAATTGGATGAACCAACCAATGTGACTATAGAAATCTATGGAGTGAATGGGCAACTTGTCAGATCATTAGATCTTGGACATCAGCCAAGCGGGGTTTATATGAGTAGATCAAGGGCGGCATATTGGGATGGCAAAAATGAATATGGAGAACGAGTAGCCAGTGGAGTTTACTTTTACACGCTGATTACTAAGAATTTTATAGCCACAAGGAAAATGGTGATCAGAAAATAGGTTAGTTGTCTGGGGGCGAAAAAGAGTGGTTGTCTGCTCTGATAACAGCCCCCCATCGGCTATATTATATATAGGAACAAAGAGTTAAAAAAAATATTGAGGTTGAATATGAAAGACAAGCAATTAAATTTATTGGGGTCTCCATCAATTGAGACTCCGTTAAAGTATATGGGTAGTAAGCGGAACTTCTATCCCTGTTTTTTAAAATATTTGCCAAAAGGAACAAAAGAAATAGTATCGCCATTTTTTGGTGGCGGCGGTCTAGAACTTAGATTAACCGATCTTAATATTAAAGTTCATGGATCCGATTTCTTTGAACCACTAGCTAACTTTTGGAAGTATTGGATTAATGACGCTGATCTAGTTATAGATGATCTGTTAAAATTTTATCCTCTTTCGTATGAAGAAAGAAGGTATTATACATATAATGGATTTAAAAAGGGATCATTAGATTTTAATGGTAATCAATATGATGATTTACGTAGAGCATCCATGTATTGGAATGTTACATCTGTTGGGTGGGGCGGCAAAAACTTAAGAATTGCTTTAAGTAGTAAACTTAAGAATTTAAGCTTAAAACGATTTACTAAATTTCGATCGTGGCAAAATAAATTGGTAACAATTAAGTATGCGGATTACAGAGAAGCGTTAGATAGTTCTAATGGGCGGCTTCTATATTTAGATCCACCATATGTTGAAAAAGAATATTATTATCAGCAGGTTGGATTTGAAGATCTGTTTGATCATAACGAGTTAGCGGAAAGATTAAAACAAATTCCTAATTGGATGATGTCTTATGGCGACCATGATCTAATTAGAGAACTGTATAAAGATTTTGATGTTATAGATGTTGCTTGGCGAAATAAATGTAAGATCTATAACGAATTACTTATTCTAAATTTAAATTAAGGACAAATAAATGAAAATCCTACTTGAAGGCCTTGATGGAACGCTTGTTAATTTTGATAATGTCTTTGATATTCATTCAGCAAAACTTACTGACGGTTGGCGCGTTAGAGCTAGATGTGCTAGCTTCTATCAAGATTGTTACGAAACAGTAACATTATTTAAGGGGACAGAAGAAGAATGTGATGAATGGATGGAGAAGTTCATAAGTGCTATTGTTAGTGCTCGAGATGGAGTTAATATCATTAGCATAGATTGAAAAAATTGGGAGCTCCGGCTCCCCATTGCTTGGATTTAAATGGGGTTGAAAATTTAATATTTTAATAATATAAAGCAATAAGGAGATAAAAAAATGAGCCATGTACAATATCGGTATACAACGTATTTCTATAAGAGCCGTCAAAGAAATGATCGTAAAAATATCAAGTTCTCTTGGATTAGAGATGCAATTGAGAACCCAACCAAGTATAAGGTGCAAGATAACAACAGAATTTCCGTTTGGAAGTTTATTCAATCCGAAAGAAAGTGCCTGCGTGTAATTTTGATGCCAGATGGCAGAACAATTCATAATGCGTATTTTGATCGAGATGAAAATCGCAAACAATATAGAAAAAAGAGGAAGAACAATGACTTTTATTCTTACGGACAGGGAAAAACTTACTCCTATTAATGAAGATCTTACGTATCTAAGCGATGCTCTTTATGAAGTATCTACAGAAATTAATTTTAGTTGGTTCGAAATGGTTTTTGATTCTAGAGTATCTTATAGTGTAAGTCCTGATTTTTCAAATTTGGATGTGCATGTAAATGAGAGCGCTGAAATTTCGATAAATTTCCGAAAGGAAGATCTGAAGAAACATCCGACTAAGTATGGTTTAAACTTTCGTAATGATTGTCTTAAAACCGCTCTTAGATTTGCTAATGAGATGTTGAGCGAAAATCGTAAGTTCCTAACTATTACTATAAGAGAAGATAGCAAAGCAATGGAGAAATGTACATATGAGCGAAGGAATGCAAAGGAAAAACAATGACTTTTATTCTTACTCAAAAGACAATAGATGATTCTAAAGAAGATTACGAGTATCTGAGAGAAACTCTTGAAGAAGTAGCTGATGAAATTAATTTTAGTTGGTGGAATTGGAAATGGTTTTATGATGATGATCATCCATGGTTTTATGATCAGCGAGTATCTTATAGTGTAGATCCTAATTGTTTAAGTTGGAATCCAGATAAGGGTGTTGAAATTGAGATAACTTTCCGAAAGAAAGATCTAGAGAAACATCCGACTAAGTATGGTTTAGACTTTCGTAATGCTTGCCTTAAGATAGCTCTTAGAATTGCTAATGAGAAGTTGGATCAAAATCGCGAGATCATAATTATTCAGATTATGGAAGATCGTGACAACCTTGAGAGGTATGTATATGAGCGAAGGAATGCAGTGGGAAATCCATGATCTGTGGAACCGGCATTATGAAGAACGAGATCAGATCATAAGAGAAGAAATGGATAAAGATCAAGATGAATATCCTGACAGCGACGAGATCTATGAGGAAAACTATTTTGATCATTGGCGTGTAGAGGAACTTTCTAAAAGAACACAAAAGGAAGAAGATGAAATTTATACGAGGTATGAAGGAAAATGAAGACGTTAATAGTGACTAGCTGTACCGCAAAGAAGATGAATATACCTGGATATGCTGGAGTCTTTTATCAAGGGCTCCAGCACCATTACGTTTCACATGGCGTGCGTGATATGCGCGATACTTACGGTATGTTTGGAATGGGATTATATATCATAAGTGCCAAATATGGGTTGCTTAAAGAACTTGATATGGTATCGCCTTACAATGTTACATTTAATTCGATGTCGAATGAAGAGATTTTATCCACAGCAAGGGAACTTCAGATTCATAATGATATGAGTCGGGAAGCTCAAAAATGGGATCTGATAATTTATTTGCTTGGTAAACAATATGTTCAAGCTCTTGAATTACCGTTAACTAAAAATGATCATACAACCCATATATTTTTATTGGGTTCTATGTATAAAGATATGATTCCGGATCAGCCAAATTATCATTTTATTGATGCTGGATCGACATTAGCAAAGGAACTTGGTGTTCAGAATATTGCCTTAAAGGGTTACATAATTAAGCGGTTGGGAGAACATATTAAGGAAGCAGAAAACAAAGTTCTATTGCCTGCTATAATGAAAAATCCAGAGGTTTTAAAGCTTTTTATAGATGCTCTTGTATTAAATCGACAAGATCAATTGGCAGAAGAAAACGATAAACAGGTAACATTAATTTAAGGAGATAAAAAGTGAGCAAAGGATCATATGTGAAGTTTCCAAATATCGGAGATCTTAAAAATGCTATTATTCAAAAGCATGGTAAAAAACCTTGGACTGTCGAGAATTTAGATCATTTTAATCATATTAAAAAATATGTAGGATCTGTATTTGGAAGTCATAAGTTAATAGGGTTGCCTAATAATGCTTTTATGTTTGAGGAACTTGAACCAGAAGTAAGAAGTTCTATTGGGCAACCTGGAATAGAAATAAGATCGATTAATAACCGAAATTTAACAGTAGATATTAATATTAAACCGATTGATCCTGCTAATCAATATACATATGTACTATGGAACGGTAGTTCCGATTATATAAAGATTGGAAGGAGTCAAGATCCGTTTAGACGTTTAAAAGATCATCAAACTACTGCTCCTGATATGTTTCTCCTTCATTTATTTGAAGGAGATCATGAGCAATATTTTCAAAAAAACCTAAAAGACGATCAATATAAAAATCGTAAAGAACATTATTATTTGAATAAAAATTTTATATCCGCAATACAGTCACTAGATGATATTAAGAAAAGAGCCAGTAAAGTCACAGGAAAATAATTTATTATGTTTAAAACTAGCGATAAATTTCCAAACAGAACTGTCTATTGCGGCGATAATTTAGAAGTTCTTAAAAAGATTCCCGATAATTATGTCGATGCAGTCTGTATTGATCCTCCATTTAATAGTGGGCGAAATTATACAAATTTTGATGATGATCGAAATGAATGGAAGTGGAATGATGATCGAGATGATGATGTTAGAAATTTATATGATTTAAATTTAGATGTTTATGAATTTTTGTATAGGTTGCCTGAACAAAACATAAGTCGAAAGTCATATTTAACATTTATGGCGGTTCGATTATGCGAAATTCATAGAATTTTAATGGATCATGGATCATTATTTCTTATTTGTGATGATAAAGAAGTTGCATATCTCGAAATCTTACTAGATATGATCTTTGGATTTAATAATAAAATTAATTTGATTAATTATCGACGTAGCGTTGGTAGAAAAGGTAAACGAAGCGAAACCGGATTTAGTAAACGATTGGGTAGATGTTCTGGATATGTTTTATTTTATGCGAAAGATCAAACAAAGTATGAATTTGATCAGAAGGCTGAATTTAGAGTAATTAAAGATAAAGAAATTGAAGAAAAGTTCCCTCATACTGATGGTATTAGGAGATATGCTCAATATCCTGTTACTTTTGTGACGAGGCCAGAAACAAATTTCTATGGCTTAGTTAAGAAGTGGATGCATAATCATAATAAAATGAATCATCTTTTAAATGATGGGCGGCTCTATTATATCAAAAATAGAAAGCATATTACATTAAAAGATGGAAATCATATTCGAGAACTAGTTAAGAAGCTTGGATCATTTGCTGTTCACAAAAAAGAGTATCCAAAAGAAGTTAATGGGCATTCCTGGTTCGGTATTGATGATACTTGGCATGACGTTAAACCAGAGCAAGTATCAATACCAGAAAATGGAGGTCATAAAGGTGGTAAGACCGAAGAACTTATAGAACGTATTTTAAAATTTATTAAAAGTCCTGACGATCGACCGCCACGAGTATTAGATGCGTTTCTTGGATTTGGAACAACTGCAATAATTGCGGAAAAGTTGGGATACCACTGGATCGGTATTGATGTAAGCAAAGAAAATATTGAGATAACTCAACAAAGATTTGCTGGAGCAGTTCCTATTGTGGATAACGAAGAAGAAGTTTTATTTGATGGAACTCCTAAACAGACGGATTTATTTAATCCAGTAAAACAAGTGCCTAAAGTAAAGAAAACAAAAACTAAAAAATTGTCTTTTCCAAACGTTAAAATTAATATTGAGGAATAACATGTATCATATTTTTGATGAATTCATAAAGGGTGGCGACGGTGAAAGTAAAATGTATCGGTATTTTGATAAGAAACTAGAAGAGCTTTTTACTCATCTAGTAATAGAAGTAGATGAAGCAATAAATGATTCTGCATGCGATCTTGAAACAGCTTGCGAAAGCGTTTTGCTTTGCAGTAATTTTAATTCTTTTGACTATATGTTGTTCACTTATGCAACAATAGAAGAATTTGATGCCCTAGTATCCGGTATTGAATTTCATGACTTTCATGATTGCATTGATGAGTATATGATGGTTTATGGAAAGGCTCGTTTGGTTGCTAAATGGAAAGAAGTTCATGAGGTACGATAATGTTTAAAGTAGATCAATCATATATTAAACAAGGCGTTAAGGATACGGATACAAGTGGTCCGATCGCTTTATGTTTGCGTGAGCAGATTGACGATGAAGTTCGTGTTGGTAGAGGTTGGGTATTTTGCCCAATCTCTTTAAACCAATATGCAAAAGACTATAAGATTCAGATCTATAAAGTATCTGATGCGTTAAAAGCTTGGATATATGCGTTTGATTCATTAATGGAAGTCCCAGAAATCGAAATTGAAGTAAGATATGACAGATTTTATATAGTAGGAGAACCATCCGACGGTTAGATGTCTGGGCGAAAAATTTATCGGTTGTCTGATCTGATAACCGAGCCAAATTGGCGATATTATATATAGGAGTAATGGCTCCTAATTTTTAAATAAAAAATGATTAAAAAAATGGATCAATAATAAAGGATAATAAAAAAATGCAAAATCGATTGACGGATCTAACAAAGAAGGTAGCTGTAGAAGTCGTTGATGATGTCGAACAATTGGTACATGTTAATCAAACCGATAATGAGGACCAAATCATGCAGACCAAACCCGAAGTTTATTTGAATCAAGTCGTTGATAACGAGATCGATCAGTTTGTTGAAGATATCCCAGTATGCGACATAAGCGAAATGATCCTAGCATATTTGGATCGTGACGAAGATGATAAAACCGAACAGCAAACTTTTGTATATCAGTTGCAAAAATCGAAGGCTGCTGGCAAAGCGTTTTTGAACAGGGTCTTTGAATTTCGCCGATACTACAAGCGTAAGGAAGAGGGCGAAGTATTCTTTTATAGCAAGAAAGTTGGGTATCCGCCTGCTAATTTGGTTGCGGATCTTGAATATGAGTTGGGGCTCTAATAACAATGAGCATTAGAACCGAGGATCTGTTATGTCAATCTTTAGATCAATTTATTATTGGTCACAAAGACATTGATTTAACAGATCCTGATCTGGATCGAATTGATCTCGAAAACGAAATATTTAGAGTTATAGAGGATCATAAGTTTTCAAAATATGAAATGCTATATGTAGTTCATCTCATTTATGGCAGAAGCCTGAAAGAAATGACACCGGAAGAATTTCAAGAGAACGTATCTAATTATATTAAATACGATCTATGCGCACTTTTAGCAGATCATATCTTGAAAAAATGAAGTTCAATTTTATTTGGTACCTATGAACTATGGGCTCCCTTTTATATGGAGCCCCATCTCCCTTTTGGAACCCAAAATGGGTTGAATATGCCGTTTTGGGACGGCGTTGGGAAGCCTTTTGGCAGCCCATTGGGAGATTGAAAGTCCATTAATCATAATGGGTTTTTTGTTGGATTTAAATTGGGTTGAAAATTTAATATTTTAAAGGTAGACAGGAGGACCGAAAAGTGGATAGCAAAAAACTTAAGGTTAAGATCGACGATATAACGCAACAAATTGAAGCCGCAAACGAAAAAATTGACTATCATGAAGATCGGGTAAAAGAATATCGCGAAATTTATGAGCATTTAACGCAAAGATGGTATAGCGTTGCTGGCAAACAACAAATAATTAAAGTTATTAGAGAACTTGAAAGATTGTTTGAGTTGGTCAAGGTCAAAGATAACGATCCGATGGTAGAATTTGTAGAATATATTAGAGTTGTATTTGTCGAACAAAATGTAGAGGGTTTTGACGAGTTTATAGCAGGATTGCTTAAAGAAACGCGAGATAAAAGTTAAGTTTTCAAAAAATCCTGGTACTCTATTTAATAATGTTATTCTAATGTCGGTGTAGCCAATTGGTAAGGCAGCGGACTGTAAATCCGTGGTCCTTCGGGACATTGATGGTTCGATTCCATCCGCCGGCATTTTTTATTTTTATGGTGGAGGTAAAAATGTGAATTATGAAGCTATTCCAATAGAAATGAGGAAAGCAAATAGATGGGTATGTTGGAGGAAAGAGAAAAGAAAGGGTAAATATAATAATGTACCAAAGACTGTTCAAAATAAATCAGCATCACATAGCAATCCTGACACATGGAGCTCGTTTGGTCAGGCGAATTCAGCTCGGAAATTATTTAAGTTTGATGGGGTTTCGTTCGCTTTAGGTGATAGTTGGACAGGATTCGATTTTGATAATGTATATGATAAGAAAACAGATAGATGGCATGAACCAAGTAAGCGGATCATAGAGCTTTTACTAGAAAATGGTGCTTATGTAGAGTTTTCACCTTCCGGAACTGGGATTCATGCTATTTTATGGACGGAAGAGTTACTTGACGATAATGAATTTGTTGAACTAAAACGAACTATTACAAGTGCGAAGTCTGGATTTAAGAAGGAATGGAAAGATAATTCGGGAGCGGCAATAGAATTTTATCATGGAAATAGAATTTTCGCAACTACAGGAGATAAAATTTCTAGTTGTCAACCTGATTTTAGTAATGGGCATCATAGAGATGCTGTTAAACAAGCCTGCAAAAGTATTATTGATTCGTTTGGGATTAAGAAAAGAAAGAAAAGGTCACAAGTAATTAGTAATTATGAATATTTAGATGATAATACAGTTCTTAAAATAGCCACTAGTGCATCTAATGGAGATAAATTTCAAGATCTGTTTAGTGGTAATTGGAAGGATTATGGTAAGAGTCAAAGTAGTGCTGATTTAGCGTTTCTAAATATGCTTGCGTTCTATACTGGAAAGAATGCAGATCAAATGAAACGCCTGTTTGAAGAAAGTGGTCTTTATCGTGAGGAAAAAGGAGAAACGTATATTGAAACTAGTATTCAAAGAGCAATTGATTATTGTAATCAAGTCTTTCAGCCGAAAGAAGAAATTAAAACAAAACCGGTTAAAAAAGTTATGAAAGAAAATGCGAAACAAAAACAGAAAATATTACCAAGCGTTTATACATATGGTTTAACAGATGATGATATAATTGAGCCACGTAAATCAAATGAAGTGGCTACTGAAGTTATGAGATTAATAGAAAAAGAAGATCCTAATATAGTTAAGATCTTTGTAAAAGAAAATCAATTGGGACGTATCAGGTATAGTACCGAGATGAAACGTGTTAGTGAAGATTATAGTAAAGAAGTTACATCTAGTATTTTTGAACAGTTTACTCGGGAAGATATTAAAGGAGCTCTAAATAGAATTGCTAGTTTTTATAGATTGACAAAGAAAGAAGATATGGTTAGCGAAGTTCTTTTACCAGAACCACCAACTAGCATCGGATCTGATATTATTCATCATCAAAATTTGGATAAAATTCCATATTTAATACAGATTATTAATCATCCAATTGTGACTAAAAGTTGGGAGATTATTAATGAACCTGGATATCATAAAGAATCTCAGATGTATTTAGAACCGAGTAAATTAGTAGAAGTTCAGGATATGAGTATTGAAACAGCTTACAATACTTTAGGTGAGTGGTTGGCTGATTTTCCGTTTAAAGATTATTCCGATCTTTGTAATACGATCGCTCTTTTAATTACTATGCTTGTTCGACCAGCACTTCCAGAAGGAGAATTGCCTCCACTGTTTATTATTACTGCTAATAGTCAAGGAGCTGGCAAATCAACTCTTGCACAGATTCTTTCTGCAGTCATTACTGGCGAACCTGCCGGAAGTACCCAGTTGCCCACAAATGAAGAGGAAATTAGAAAGGCTATTGGTGCTGAACTTATTCTTGGGACAGAGGTTGTAGTTCTTGATAACATTACAGAACAGGTCATCGTAGCTAGCAGTTCTTTGGCATCTGCTATTAGTGAACCAACAATTCGATTTAGAATTCTTGGTAAAAGTAAAATGATTCGAGCTGATAATACTGCGACTTACATATTGACTGGAAATAACGTTGATGCTAATGCTGATCTTGTTGATAGAGCTTGTTTTATTAGGCTTGACGCAGAACAGAGAGTTGCTGAACGAGAATTTAAAACAGAATCGATTTTAAGCGATACGATTAAGAATCGAGAAGTATTATTTTCAGCAGTTTATGCTATTGTAACAGAATGGATTAATAATGGAAAACAAAGAGGTCGGGCGAAACATAGATCTAATGTTTGGGCGAAATATATGAGTGGTATATTTCAGATGCTTGATACTAATATTGATTATGAAGTTAATGATGAATTAGGTAATCCAATAAGACCATTACAGCAATTTTTGAATAATGATACTGAAGCTCGCATAAAAGCTAATCCAGAATTTAGCGATTGGTGTATTTTTCGCGATAAAGTTATTCATCAGTTTAATGAAGAATCATGGACAGTGTCAGATGTATTTGATATAGCATCATTTCGTGATGGTGAAGAAGATGATAATTTACTTGGATCTTGGTTCAAAGGTAGCGAAAGTTATCATGAGAATGCTCGAAGGCGAAACCTTGGACTTTATTTTAGAGCGAATGTTGATAAAGTCTTTGGACACTGGAAATTAGTCACGAATGGTAAGAAGGATAATAAGAACGCTTATTCGTTTAAAAATTTATCAAGCGAAGGCGAATTATCCTAAAAATCGTCGATTTAAGACGGCTCCTGGCTGTCTCCCCTCCCCTTATCCTAATTGGTCTCCCAAAACCCCATATAACGCCATTTAAGCGATTTTTATGGGCGTTTGGGAGCAATCTGGATATCCGTTTAGTCACAAAATAAAGGTTGGTTTTGGGCGTTTGGGTTAAAATCCTTGCGAACCCCTCAGCCGCACAAGTTCGCTAAGTTGTTGCAAGTCGTGGTGCAAGTTGCAGCCCTCAGCCGCACAAGTTCGCTAAGTTTTCTAAGTTTTTCCTATATCCCCCAGCGGCTGGGGTTTGGGTAAGAGGAGCCCACAAGCATAAGAAATATATATAATATAATATATATACCTACTATAAATATACTATGAAACTTAGCGGACTTGTGGATTGCAAGGCTCCAACTTGCTTCGAACTTGCAGCCACTTTGCGCTCGAGGGGTTGCCGGTGCTTTTTTCATGAAAAAATTCGGAGTTAACTCCAAAATCAACGGTTTTTTAGTTGGCGTTAACCCGATTTCGTGAAAATTTTCTCCAGAAATTTGAAAAGTTTTCGTGCAGCGAGGTGTTTTTTATCATACCTATCTTTCCTTTGTGGCTGAGGGAGGTAGCAGGCTTTTTAAAAAACAAGTCGTTGTATGAAAAGTGTTCCCAAATCAGACGAATTATTACAATATATTGGAAATAACAAGAGGTAAACTATGAATTATGGAACTAGGTCTTATAGATTTGAGATAGCAAGTAGACGAAGAATTGACGATGAAATTTGGGATAAGCGGGATTGCGATCAGTTATATGATGGTCGAAATTGCGAACTCCTAGTAGAAATTTGCGGAACAAGAGATCCAAGATCACATATGATAATGGATTTAGGCCTTTTAGACGCTGACATTAATAAAATACTAGAAAATTTTGACCATAAAACAATTGACTATTCGTTTTCGGTATTGGCTGCTAAGTTATGGGAATCAATAAGATTGAATTATGGGTTAGTCAGAAGAATTAGATTGCATGAAAATAAAAACGTATGGCATGATGCTGGGGATAACAACTTTATGGATACTACACGAACTTATACTTTTAATGCTGCTCACAGAACTAATAATGATGATTTAATTGTTGAAGAAAATGTCGAACTTTACGGTAAGTGTAATACACTTCACGGTCATGAGTATATCTTATCGGTTTCTGTAAGAGGAACTCTGGATCCGCTTCATGGAACGGTTATTAGTCCAGAGTTTATGGATGAAACTGTAGAAAAAGTTCTAGAACCACTTAGAAACAGAGTTCTTAATGAAGTAATTCGAGAAAATGCTACAACCGAGAACTTTATTCGATTCTTGTGGGAAGAGCTTGTAGATCAATTCGATAATGATAGTTCTAGGTTGTATAGGCTAAGATTACGAGAAACGGCACGTAACTACTTTGATTATTATGGTGATCAGAGTTAATGGAGGCACATGATGGAAATTAATAAAGCAAAACAATTATTTGTTCACTATTATGGTGATGAAGATGGATTTGTTGGAGTTGGTGTTGGGAATGAAACCGGTAAACCAGTTCTAAAGGTTTACGTCGACAATGAAAATTCGGCGTTAGCGAAAAGATTGGACATTCAACGATCATTTGATGGATACCCACTAGAAATAGTAGTAATGGGTGCTGTCAAAGCTGGAGGGTAATATGGCAATTAGTAGCGATTTATCAAAAAAGAACAAAGTGGCTCGTAAGAAAAACGAGTCACGTTCCAGTGTGGAGCAACGAGCTCTTGAAGGAAGAGGTATAGACATTTATAGGTATTTAAGTGAGCGACATGTAACCCCAGATGATTTAGAATTGTTGCATTTATCATGGTTGTGGTTATACTGTGACCCGAGACGAGAGCTTGATGTAGATAAATTTATGGATTTAACAGAAAGCCAAATTCATGATCGGTTTGATGGGTTAAAGTCTAAGAATCATATTAAAAAACTTATAAATTTTGAAAAGGTTATTGAACTTTATGCAGTAGAAGATAATTGCGTCAAAGTTCCATACAGATATGCGGTCTAAATATATGAATGAAGCTAAAATTGCAGGAATTTATGGGCATACACTTATTCTAAATAAAGGATCTAGTGATGGAATTAAAAATAGAATGATGTTTACTGTTTATGGATCAGAAGAGATACTTGATCCTGACTCAAAAGATCCTCTTGATATAGTTCGTATTGAAAAAGACATTATTGAAGTTATTGAAGTTAACGAAAAAACATCTTTGGCAAAACCGGAACAAGCACTTTATCAATATTGGGCATTTCGGCATTCTGGAGTAAATGCGAAAGATGAATTTAAAAATAAAAGACAAATTGAAATTGGTGATCTAGCAGTTCAGATTACTAAAAAAGAATCATATGGAGCGTATTTGTAATGGAATTATATAGAAAGAAACCAGTAGTAGTTCAAGCTAAAGAGATAAAAGAAGTTATCCACATAGAAACCTTAGAAGGAACCATGCGTGGTGAAGTTGGAGACTATCTAATAATTGGTGTAAATGGCGAAAAGTATCCATGTAAACCAGAAATCTTTCATAAAACGTATGAAAAAGTTGACCAATCTGGTAATTCAGTTGATCCGTATGAAGAAATTGATGATCTTGAAAGCCAACTTGAAGACATTAAAGATAACTATGAAAGTATGGAAGATGAATTATCGATTATGGAAGGCGAACGTGATGAATATTATGAAGAATTACTATTGGCAAGGGAGTCGATCGAAGAATTAAAAAGTTCTCTATTGCACGTTTCGTTCGATCTTGACGATGCTCTTGTGGAACTTGAAGATCTTAAAGAAAAATATGGAGATGAAGAATGATCGATGATCGAGTAATTAAACTAGATTCTTTGTATAAAGATAAGTCTAGAGAAGAAATAGACACTATAATTCTAGACTTCATTCGAGACAAGGGAGGAGTAGTTGAGACCGCAAGAATGATGCGTGAAGGAGATATTACGGCAAGAGCATCATGGAAGTTAACCGTTGGTGGCAAACTAGAGTTATTTCATGATGGAGATACAGATAAATGGTTATACAAACTTAAGGAGACCTAATATGAATCAAGTTATGAATTATATGGAAACTAAAATCTATATAAGCAAAGAACAAGAACAAGATCTTTATGAAAAAATGAAAGATGGTGACGAATTAGCAAGAGATGATTTAATAATGGGACATAAATATTTAGTTCTTAAAATGGCAACAGAATATTCCGGTTATGGATCGTATGAAGATTTGGTTCAAGAAGGATTTATAGGGCTTATTCGAGCTGTGGATAAATATGATATCAATAGAGCTAGGTTAAGAACTTATGCTCCAAAAGCAATTCAGCAGCAAATGTTAAGATATCTTAATAAAAGTCGGCATATAATCAGATTGCCGGAACCACAAACATATGCTCTATTAAAATTGTTGCGGATTAAGTCTTCGATTGAAGAAAAACTTGGGCGAGAAGCTACAACAGATGAACTTATGGAGAACCCTGAGGTTATTAAAAATCATAAAGAGTTTCAGAAATCTTACAAATCTAAGCTTACATTGCGAGAATATGTAGGGTTGCTTGAGTTTGCTGGATCAGCTCAAAGTTTAAATAAACCAGTATTTGAAGATTCAATGGTTGAACTTCAGGAAACAATAGAAGATCCACGTCAAAAATCTCAGATTAACGAGATCGAATTAAAAGATCTATTGAATTATGTTATGAAATCATTAGATGATCGAGAAAGGTTCGTACTAGAACGAGTTCGAGATGGATTAAGCGGAAGAGAAATTGGAGAAGAACTTAATCTTACCACTCAAGCTGTATCAATCATTAAACTTAATGCTATTAAAAAAATTAAGATTGCTGCAAAGAAAGATCCAGAATTGAAAGATATTCTCGACCAAATGGGATTTAAGATATGAGTAGGGCGGTTGGTTGTCACTGAACAGCCTGTCTCAGTCTATGGCGAAAATTTATCGGTTGTCTGATCTGATAACAGGGCCAAATCGCCTATATTATATATAGGAGAAATGAATTAAAATTAAGCATAATGGAGGATTTAAAATGTTGAACCAAAAGTTGATCGAGACCTTAAATCAAAGCATTGAATCGGCAGCCAAGAACATTATAGCGGGATATGAATTTCATCATAAAGAAGTTAAGGAGACCGGCGAAGAATGGGATCCTTTCATTCTTATTATGACAAATATTCAATCTCCGGTAACGGCTGGAGTCGATTTCACAATATTGAAAGATGAACCAGTCAGGAAGATCTTACGGAATTGCGTTCCGGACATTAAATTAGTCATGCGCTTTTATGGAGCAACGATGTCTCCGTCTCTTAATTTACCGATAATGCAACGCGAAATCGAAGGCGTTATTCGGACAGCCATATCGCAGATTGTAGGAATAAAGGCATATAACGAATTGGATCATGCATCTTACGATTTGGATCGGTTGCGAAACCATATAGAAATTACAGAGAGGATCAAAAATGCTTAAGTATCACGTTTACCGGTTTGATGGACAAGAAGTTGTATTGGATCAGGAACTTGAGTTTGAGGAAAGCGATACAGAGTCCTTAAAGAAAGTTCGCGATCTGGAAAAGGATAAGAAGTATTATGTGTGGCCAATGTATGAAGATCATATCTGGCCACTCATTAAGCCAAAACGACGTGGAGCCGCTAAGTTATCTGATGATCTTGTAATAAAGATCTTTGAACTTAGATCTAATGAAGGATTAAGTCCTTTCATCATTGGATCTCGGTTGCATAAAGAAAATCAAATTGTAGTATCGGCTGAGTCCGTTGCAAACGTATTAGCTCGCAAAACATATGCTGATGTAGCTGTGCCTGATGAGTTAATCGAGGGAGTTGATAACCGAAAAGTAGTCCGCAAGAAAAGAAACCCAATATCTGAAGAGGATAAAGTAAAGATCCTGGCATTGCATGATGGTGGTAACGGGTTAAGTGGTCGGGAAATATCCAGAATGGATGAATTTAATTATTCTGATACAGCAATTAATAAAATGTTAAGGAGTCAACTTGGGTTTATTGAAGCAAATGGAGTTCGAACAAAACATAATCGATAATCATGATCTGTAAGGAGGTTATGATGTTAGCATTTAAGGTTTTTAACGTCACCGATACTGGTCTAGTTCATGATCAAACAATTGAACTAGATCCGGCGAGTTCGAAGTCGATTAGCAAAACAAAAGAGTTGCTTGAATTACATAAAAGTAAGAAGTCCTATGTTTATCCACAGCAAGTAGAAGGTGTGGAGTTCTTACTGAAACCAAAACCAAGAGGCAGAACCAGACTTTCTGACGATATCATTGTGTTTATTCATAAGCAGTTTATTGAGGCTGGACAGTCTCCTATCCAATTGCTTTACAAAGTCTATCAAGAATTTGAGTTACGGCTTACAACCCAATTGTTGCAATCGATCTTGGCTCAGGAAAAATATACTGAGGTCGAGGGGATTGATGAACTTCGCAAACAAGCCCTGGCACGTATACCAAAGAAAACCGGTCGCAAGAAAAAAATAACCGATGAGATGAAAGAAGAATGGTATCGGATGCATGAAGAACAAGGAATGAGTGGTAATAAGATTTCTAAGATCTATAATGTTAGTTCTGTCAGCGTCAATACAGCATTGCGGGAACGTAATGGATATCGAAGTAAACCAGAACCGGTTGCGATCCTTGTATCTAAGCCGGAGTAGATCCAAACCATCAGCCAGAGCGGTTGTCTTGGGCGAAAATTTATCGGTTGTCTGATCTGATAACCGCTCCAAATCGCCTATATTATATATAAAGGACAATGAACTTAAATTTTAATTAAATATGGAACCGAAAGGTCTCCGTTCAATGGGAGCATAAAAAAATGATTCAAGGTGGTTATGATGGCATGCGAAATTGGTTAAAATTAGATCCTGATTATGTGACTAAACATCATATGGAGATTCGGGACTTCGCCGATTTCAATAGGTTAGATTATGACAATCCTTATGAGTTGTTATGGACGCTTTTGGGTTATAGTGGAGCGGACTCCAAACCGTGGTTACATCCGGTAATCGATCCGAAAGCAATAAATGATCTGGCTATGGACGCTCAGATGGGATCTGAGGAAAGTCGAGAGTTACTTGTCCTGTTCCTATATAGGTTGGCAGCCAAGACTGCTAATCGATTCCGTTGGGCAACAGAACGGTTTCCAATTGATAGCGTGGATCTAATCCATGAAGGAATTTTGGGGATCTATACAGCTCTTGAAAAATGGACAATCAATGAGGATAAAGACTTTCCTTACTGGGCTCAAATGCATATGTTTACCGAGATCCAGCAGTTAGTCACAAATGGTGGTCCTGTAGTTCGATTAGCTTATCATAAGCAAATGCTACAAGCTAAGTTGCCACGGATCAGGGAAGAGCTTGAACGGCAATTAGAACGACAAGCGACTTATGATGAACTAGCATTCTATATTAGATCTGAAGAGTATGATATTGGCATAACAACAATGTTAGAGGCTCCCGAAATAGCAATGCTTGAAATTAGGCACACATCTTCGTTAAATCAAGTTATCAATGATGATGAATTTGATTATGCGGAGGTTATGGACACAATTCCTGACGATGGATCGAATTTGCTCACCGGAGCGCGAGACTATATCGCAGAAGTTGAATATAAAGATCTGTTTGATAGCCTCCTCGTCAATCTAGATGATATGGAGAGATTTGTCGTCCTGAATTACAATAGAGGATTTCTCGGTAATCTGAGTGGATCTGAGGTTGCTGCAGAACTTGCTGATCAAGAATTAACCAAAAAACCATATACAAATGCCGCTATAACTAACATCTTTGAACGAGCTTGTCTCAAGATGCGGTTCGCAGCATATGATATGGACTTAAATGAAGATATCATCTTCAGTTAAAAGGAGCTATCATGATTGAATTAAAAGACAGTCTTGAAGAAGATTATGGAGCAGCGTTGATCGATATCGAAGAGTGGAAAGTTTTTAATGATTCCCGCAATTTGTTGAAAGGGTCTGAAGAACCACGGTTTGGTAACCGGTTTCGCCATATGATTAAATGGATGCCATACCGGTTATATTTGTGGACATTAAAGAACATAAGACCAAATCCGCAGGGTAACCTTATGGAGAAATTCATATGGACATATATGGAGATCAGCGAAAGTTTATATGAACCCAAAACCGATATTGATGAACTTGTAAACTGGGTAAATCATATGATCGAACTTAACCCAGATGTCAAAACAAATCGGTCGGATTGATCGCCAAGCGAAAAATTTATCGGTTGTCTGATCTGATAACAGCAAAGAGTCGGCTATATTATATATAGGAGCCAACGCTGGGTTGGTTCCTATAAAAAATGATTGTAAATTTAATGTTATTGGAGACCATAAAATGATCAAGTATAATTTGTTCGCATATCTAAATGGTGACGATAGAGTAGATCCAAAGGAATTAGCTTATGAACTCAGGTTCGTGATCGCGGATGATCAAACTGATGTTTATGAAAATATTGGATCTGATTTTATGGACATCTTTGAGGAAGTCTATGATGATCATGATCCTGATGATGTTGAAGCTATCGAGGCGGCGTTTGTCACCACACTCAAAGTGCTTAGAACAAATACAACCGTCAAATTGAAAGTAAAAGTTGACAATAATGATGACGACGACGATGATGATAATGATGGTTGTTCTGGCTGCCTAGCCGTAATTGGTTTGGCGACAATAGCATATGTCACAATCAAAGTTGTCGATTGGTTGGCAACCATCTTTTTGGGAGGAGTATAATGATAAGCCAAGTTCATAAGGAAGTATACAACGTTGCGTTGATTGAACAAGAGTATAATGAAATCGTTGCGGAACATCAAGCAATTGAGGTTCTTGCGGAGCCTGAATCGCCGTTGGCTCAGGACGCTGATTATGGTCCAAAACAAGCGGCTGAGATTGTATGCGATATCACTAGAACAGATGTCTGGGAACTGCCGACGTTGGCAGACGCAATCGAGTGGTATGAGCTTGAGGAAGCCGTTGTTATGGAGAAGCTTAACGAGGCTAAAGATAAGCTTTATGAGACTCTGATGGATGTTCGTTCTGAGTTGATCTATTATATTGAAAACAGATTGGATGGCGTGGAGAAATCTGGAAAAGACAATATAACAAAAGATGATCTTGAATATATCATAAACAAATTGGATTAACAAGATCTTGATCTAAATTGGAGGGCCGACGCGGATGTCAGCCCTTCACGGTCGGTTGGTTGTCCAAAGCGAAAATTTATCGGTTGTCTGATCTGATAACAACAAAGAGTCGGCTATATTATATATATGGAGCCGACGATGGGTTGGCTCCCAAATAATTGATTGATTGTGACAATTAAGAGGAGATATAAAATGTCGATCAAAAATGTGTCGATCAAAGAGCGACAGGGTGTTGAAATCAAAATCGAGAACAATGATGGATCGATCAAAACCGTTGTTGTTCACAATGTCAATCCCGTTGAAAGGACATATTTAGATTATCTTGTTGAAGATGTTGCCAAAACCGATCGGTGGCGTGTTAACAGCTTCAATCATGAGGTCTTGGACGCAGCTCGGATCGTTAACATATCGGTCGCTGCTATGAAACGCATGATCGATGACAACCCCGATGGAGTTTGGGAGTCTGAGTTTGAAGAGGCTCTGCTATCCTCGGTTGAATTTGATCAAAATATTGTGGTCACCCCTCAAGATATCTTGAACCAGTTGGTTTGGAGTCATGATGAGGATGATCAACACAATCTGAGGGGATTGGCTGCGGAAGCCATCCTTGATGATGGTCAAATGAGTCCAGACGAGATTGATCATATGCCAGACGTGGTCGGATATCAGTTCTGGAGCCTTATGGATCAGTTTATCATGGAACAGCTCTTTGATGGACTCCGCGTTCAGGATGACACAGAACTAAGAGCAGTCTCTGTCACAAAGGCGGGACGAGTCCTGATGGCAATTGTATTCGATCTTAAAGGTATCACAGATATCTATTAGATCGTATCAGATCTGATCCATTAGATCGGATCTTATGGAGCGAACGGGCTGATGGGGTTGGGCGGATCCAGTCCCATTAGTCACAATCAGGGAGGGATGATCAAATGGATAACATAGATCTTATGTTAATCGCTGTAATGGCGAATATAATAACAATATGGATAGTAGTACTTGGCAACAGCGATAAAAAATAAACCGCACAGTCGGTTGGTTGTCTTGGGCGAAAATTTATCGGTTGTCCGATCTGATAACAACAAAGAGTCGGCTATATTATATATAGGAGCCGACGATGGGTTGGCTCCTATAAAAATTGATTGTAATTTTAATTTATGGCTTGATGCGTCAAGTCGTCAAGGAGACATTTAAAATGTTAACCGTCAAATATGATCTTTATGAGCGCAACGATGATGGAGTGGTCGCAGCCGGATCTGTTGATCTTAGCACCGAGACTCATAGCCCCGCCATCGTTCAGGCGGCTGTTAATGATATGATCGAGCTGAACAAGAACAAAAAGTATCATGTTGCTGCACTCAACGTCGAGACAGCAGCAGTTTTGCTCAAACCGAAGGTCGGTGGACGCAAAGTCGAGCTGGAACCGGATGTCGTTAAGTTCATCCACGAAAAATTTGTCAACGACAATGTGGATCTTAAAGTAATCCCCTTTAAGGTTCATAATAAGTTCGAGGGCCTGTTGGTTAAGGACAACATCGTTAAGAGTGTCCTTGCTCAGGAACGTGGAACGGATGTTGCTGGCATCGATGAGTTGAGGGAGCAAGCGGTCAAGCTGTTGCCGGCTCAGAGCAACAATCGTCGGAAGTATAGCGATGATGACAAGGCTGAATGGCGTCGCATGCACACCGAAGACGGTTGGAGTGGCTTCAGGATCGGTAAGGAGCTTGGAATCAACTCCGCGACGATCAATGCTCACTTGAAAGAGTCTGGCGTCCAGCGGAATGGGCGTGGACGAGTCAAGGCTGTTGTCACAAATGCATAACCGGATGACAATAAAGGACGAGCTGGCGCGGATGTCGGCTCGTCCCCACCGGTTGGATGTCGGAGCCAAAATTTTTTGGTTGTCCGATCTGATAACAAGGCCAAATGCGTTATATTATATATATGGAGCCGACGATGGGTTGGCTCCCAATTATGGATGATTGTAAATTTAGGAGACAATATAATGTTAAGCAATTTGATTGAAGGTGTTGATATCGTCCCTCCTTATAGATTGACTCCCAAAATCGAGGTCTTTGAAGCGACAAGCGACAAGCTCTCGGTTATGGTTGGGTTCCCCCGTCGGTTGGCGTTGCCCGATAACCGGATGGAGTTCAATGGAGTCTTTGATGGCTTTGGCGAAATCGTTGATGATTATGGGATCGATCCTATGGATGTCAGCGTTAAGTTCTGCGAACTTGAAGTCATTAATGAGGCCAACGGGATTGTAATCGATATCCCAATGGTCGATGTTGAAGGCTTTCTGGGCGAGTTGTGGGCTGATCCTGATCTGGATCAAGTCATGGCTGCCGGCGGCGAAATGAGTCATCCGTTCAGGATCGCAAATGTCAATCGGGTTTATGTCGAATATCCGCTGATTGATTTTATGGTCCATTATATCTGGCGGTCGTTCCTTGCTCACCAGACGCCGGACTCTTGGTTCCGGACTGCAAAAGGCGATACCGCATGGGTTGAACCGGTCGCACAAAAACATAATGTTGATCCGCAAACCGTTATTGGTGTTGTTGGACTCCTCAAAGCTGTTTATGCGAAATATAATCAAGTTTGCAGGCTCAATCCCAAAGCATGGATGGAGTGCGATCTTGATAATTATTAAGATCAGGACAGGATGTCGATTATTGGAGAGCTGGCGCGGATGTCAGCTCTCCAAGGTCGGTTGGTTGTCCAAAGCGAAAATTTATCGGTTGTCCGATCTGATAACAACAAAGAGTCGGCTATATTATATATAGGAGCCGACGATGGGTTGGCTCCTATAAAAATTGATTGTAATTTTAATTTATGGCTTGATTGTGTCAGGCCGTCAAGGAGATTATATAATGTCCGCATATAAATTTGATCTTTACAAACAGACGGATGCCGGAACCGTTGCCGCCGGATCGATTGAACTCAACACCGAGACTGATAGCCCCGCCAACGTTCAGGCGGAACTTAATAAGGTCCTCAAGTTGAAAGAGGACAAGCAAACATGGATTGCTCCGCTCAACGCCGAGTCGGCAGCTGTCTTGCTCAAACCGAAGGCTCGTGGACGCAAGGTCGAGCTGGCAGCGGATGTCGTTAAGTTCATCCACGAAAAATTTGTCAACGACAACATGGATCTTAAGCTTATCCCGTTCAAGATCCACGGCAAGTTCAAGGGGCTGATCGTCAAAGACAACATCGTTAAGAGTGTCCTTGCTCAGGAGCGAGGGACAGATGTTCCTGGACTCGATAAGTTGAGGGAGGATGCGGTCAAGCTGTTGCCGACTAAGAGCAACAACCGTCGGAAGCATAGCGATGATGACAAGGCTGAATGGCGTCATCTGCACACCGAAAAGGGAATGAGCGGATCCGCCATTGGTGAGCTTAAAGGGATCAACTCCGCGACGATCAATGCTCACTTGAAAGAGTCTGGCGTCCAGCGGAATGGGCGTGGACGAGTCAAGGCTGTTGTTGCAGAACAGGTCTCTTAGTTGCAAACATTAATGAGACGCGGATGTCTCATAATCAAGGTGGGGGCTTTGGTCCCCACCTGTCTTTTTGGAGGATCAATCAATGTTTGTAGCTTTAGCAGCCGCCATCGCAATCTTTCTCTTTCAAGAGGCTCCTGTTGGGTTCAAAATCATGGTAATTGGAGTTGGAGTCTTTGCTCAGATTTTTAGATCCAACATAAATAGATAGGCAAGGAGAACAATATGAAAGCCGCATTGTTAACCGATAACGTGGAGACTAATCAGGAGCTTGATGTAAGCCCTGAGGACTGGGTTCCGGAGCATGATCATTGGTCTGATATGATAGAGGCCGAGCAGGATGTTTTTGAAGAACAACTCAAGCTGGTTTTGATCCGCTTTCAAGCCAGCTTTGATGGATCGGAGGTTCAATAGCATGGATGTCCAATTTGAACATAGCGTAGCGATAACCATCACAATCAATGATAATGTCAAAACGGTCACCGCCAGCGGATTGACGGATGATCAGTTCAATGATTTGCAATATTTATGCAACGTGGAGGTCCTTAAGGATTTCAAGGATCTGAGGCTCCGACGCCATCTATGTGAGGAGTTGAGTCAACTTGGACCTCTTGATTGGATCCATATATCTGATCTAAAGCATTATACCGCCAGATCGTTTGAACCATATCAGCCTGATGATGATCAAGATATCAAGGTTCGAAGGAGAAGCGCGTTCGATCGAGCGTTTTATGATGTCGTCCATGATATGATACTTATGGGAGTCATCCATCGTTGTAATAAACAAGGAGTCAAGCCGACAAAGGTTGGCCACATCATATTGGATTTGCTGTTTGACAACTAGGATTGATGTTAGGAGGGCTGGCGCGGATGCTAGCTCTCCTTTCTTGTTCATATGGAGACATATCAAAGGTTGATTTTATGGACACATATAAAAGATTGTTAATGAATATCGGGATCTATTTGACTTTCATTATCATTGTGAGCATATTTCTTTATCTGCTCGGTTATGAGGTCTGAGGTCCTGATGGATGTCGGAACCAAAATTTTTTGGTTGTCCGATCTGATAACAGGGCCAAATGCGTTATATTATATATAGGAGCCGACGATGGGTTGGTTCCCAAATTGAGATGATTGGATCAACGCAACAAGAGGATAAATAAAAAATGACAATCCGTGTTAGAGAAAGAGACGCCGCCAAGTGGTTATGGATCGCTATCCTAGAGCGGGATGGCGTTCGCCGCAAGTGCGAATTGATGAGAGAAATCGAGTCGGTTTTAGATTCAAATCTGGAGCTGTTGATAGTCGACAACACGTTGACTGGTCGTATGATCGATCGGATCGGATCGCTTGCTCAGTTCTATGGATATGATAATGGGAACGGCAGGGGTTGGCTCGATCGTCAAACCGATGGTATTAACGGCATGCTATCATTCAATGATGGAGCAATCGAACAGGCTAAGATTGAAGCGGATTTCGATCTTGGGTTGATGTTCTTTGATAACATCGATTATGGATATAATAACAACGATGTTGTTGAAGAAATTGTCACAAAAGAAGTAGAGGATCTATCAACCGTTGATGTTATTGACAGTACTGGCAGTCCTATGGAGAAATCTAAAAAGAGGATTGATCAACTCTTTACGCAGTTGGAGCAGATCATATCAAAGTATGCATCTGAATAACAATGATCGGAGGGGATCGGGCGGATCCGGTCCTCTCCAAGACAATCAGGCTGTCGGATGTCAGAACCCAAATGATGGATCAAATAATTGATCCCACTTTTTTGGATGTCTGATCTGATAACAGGGCCAAATGCGTTATATTATATATAGGAGCCGACGATGGGTTGGCTCCCAAATTGAGATGATTGGATCAAACAAATCAAGATGGAGTATATAATGGCAATCAAATTTGATCGCAAAAATGAGACAAGGACAGTCGTCATCGCAGATCAAGGTCGATATATTACGGTCACAGATCTGGATGTCAGCGACATCGAGGATATTGAGGATGTCTGCACTCCCATGAGTGTTGAGTCCCTTCGCAATCAAGAGGATCTTTATGAGATCGTTCTGGGATCGATTGCCCAAAGCGATCAGGATCCTGTTAGCCGTGACGAGATCGACGCGGATGTCGAGGCTCGGTTTGGACGGCTTGATCTTGACGATCAGGAGGCTCTGATTGACAGCTTAGATCGGGTGGTCGATATTTTTGACATCCCAATGATGGAGCGAGTTATCGAGGAGTCGATTGGATCCACTCTGGAGCAGCTTGTTGATATAAATCTAATCAATGAGGTTGATCCGACTTGCGAACTTGATCAAGCCCAATATAAGCTGACTCTTGTGGGCAGAGTCCTCAAGGAGTTGGCGTTTGGGAGCGATCATATGGCGACCGTTAGAGCCAACCGTGGCGTGGATGCTTAATAATAACCGGATAGGGATCGGAGCGGATCCGGTCCCTTGTCCACAATCAATAAGGATAAATAAAAAATGACAGTCAGATTAGATCAAACAACAATATTGGATCGGCTTGAGCAAACAGATGCGGAATTTAGAGTCGATCTCGCCATCAGAACGTTAGAGCCAACATTAGAGGAAAGAGAGAACGATCTGGAGGTGTTTGTCGACAAGCATCCTGATATGACTCTAGGATTACAACGGTCGCTAGACGCTCAAACAGCTCTGATTGAGATGTTGAGTCGAGTCTTGAATTATATTAGGATCTATAAGGATCCTGATAAAACCGTCAAGATGATTGATACAACCTACGGATTTTGGGAGGATCAATATCCGGATCTGGTGTTCGACATCAATTATGTCAGAGATATATTGACAGGCAATTTTGAAATTATTTAATAATCAGTTGAGGGGATCGGCGCGGATGCCGGTCCTCTCCCAACCGATCAGGCTGTCGGATGTCTGGATCCAAAATTTTTTGGATGTCTGATCTGATAACAAGGCCAAATGCGTTATATTATATATAGGAGGGGGCGGCAATGAGCGGCTCCCAATAATTGTTTGGATCAACTCAACAAGGGGATAAATAAAAATGACAACCGCAAAGATAGATCAAACGCCGATCTTGGATCTGATCGATCAACAAGATCCTGTCGTTAGAGTCGACTTCGCCATCGGTGCGATGATCACTCAATTGGAACAGATCGAGGACGAGCTGGAACCCATGACGGACAACATCGATGATATGACGGTCAAACAGATGGGCGTCTATGATCGGCTAACCGATCGGGTTGAGGTCCTGAGCCGCGTCTTGAGTCATTTGACAGTCTATAAGGATCGCGTCAAGACAATCAGGCTGATCAGCGTCGTCTATAGCCGCTGGACGGATGACGGTCAATATCCGGATCTTGAGGCGGATCTGCGCTATGTTGTTGAAATATTGACAGGCGAAATTGATATTTAATGCTAACCGGATGGAGGGCTGGCGCGGATGCCGGTCCTCCCATCGCAATCAAATAGGATAGCGTAAGTTATCCGCTAATGGAGTATATAAAATGTTCGCACCTGAAAGAGTTTTGACAACCGACGATGTGATGATCTTAAATCACACCAAGATCGGTCCCGCGATGCAGGCTGTTGCTTTGGACATCATGATCAATAATGATAATCAAGCGTTCAGATCTGATATATGGACTGCTATCCAGGAGCTGTTGATCCCGATCAATCACCTCCTTGAAACTCAATATAAATCTAAGAACCAGTTCGCTGGGATCACATCCGTGTGGTCGTCCGCAAAACAGTGGATCAAATGTCAATCTGGCCGCTGGATTGCGACCGATGCGTCCATTGTTGAGATCCGACGCTATGTTGAAAGCAATTTGGGCTATCATGGTGTGGATCTGGAGCAATTTATGGATGTCCTTAACAAAGTCAAGGATCAAAATGATAGCGATCAAGAGCAGGATGAGGTCATTGATCCGATTGTTGTGGACAAAGAGGTCAAGCCTGATGTCAAGGCGACAACAGATCTGAGTCTAGAGTCTATAATCAGGCAGCAGATCCAAAGCTCGCATGATTATATTGATCGACTGGAGCAGATCTTAAAAAATCATTATCAGGATGTTGCTTAAAATCAACAGCCGGAGGGGATCAGCGCGGATGCCGGTCCCCTCCCAACATCAAATTGGTTGGATGTCTAAAGCCAAAATTTTTTGGATGTCTGATCTGATATCAAGGCCAAATGCGTTATATTATATATAGGAGCCGACGATGGGTTGGCTCCCCAAAATAATATGATTGATCAACTCAATCAAGACGGATCATAAGATCCAACAGGAGAAATAAATTGAACAATCAAATGTTTGAACCCAATGCGTCTCCGGTCCTCAATAATAGCGATCTGCTGATCCTCGGCAGAACAACAGAGCGGATGACAGTCCATATCGCAATGTTGGCGTCCATGCCGAGCGACGGGAGCCCGATTGCTCTCCGCGATCTGCTCCATGATATGCAGCAGCTAACCGATCCGGTTCATGATCATGTCGTCAATCAGACCGGTGGCTATCCCAACAGCCCGCTCCGGATGGTCAAAAGGATCTGGAGTTGTGACAAGGGCATGGGACGGGGTTGGATCGACAAAGATCCGGTCACCGGACTTTGGAGCTATATTGATGGCGGGCTCGATCAAGCCAGCGAGAGATATTGCACTCCACGTTGTGTCGAGGTCCTTAACATCATGATCAAAGCTCGCGATCATAGAGTTGATGTCAAGGCTCCAATCCATGCGATTGTCGAAGCGATCAGAGTTGATGTCCCTGAACCAATCGCGGCTCAGGATGTCAAACCGGCAACAGCAGAGGTTGTGACAGCAACAATCGATGATGTCGTCGCTAAAACAACAGGATTGAGCGTTGAGGACATGATCCGGCAGCAAATTAAGGACAGCGAGGATCATATAGTCCGCCTCAAGCAGATCCTAAAAGATCATTATCAGGTCGATGCCTAAGATCATCAAGCTGTTGAGGGGATCGGGCGGATCCGGTCCTCTCGTCACAATCAGCCTGATAGATGTTGAACCCAAATGATGGATCAAATAATTGATCCCACTTTTTTGGATGTCTGATCTGATATCAGGCTCCGATCGCCTATATTATATATAGGAGGGGGGGCGGCAATGAGCGGCTCCCAGACGGATCAAATAATTGATCCAACATATGATAGATCAGATCAATCAATAAAGGATCATAAAGATCCAATCAATGAGGATAAAAAATTGACAATCAAATTTGTTAGCCCAAATGTCCGACAAGCATATAAGGCAATTGAGGTCATGATCGATGATCTCAACACCGATCTTGATGGGATCGAGCAAACATCGGTCCCGTCGTTGTTCACATGCCGGATCCTAAGGGATCAAATCAAGGATCTGTCGCGGATCCAATATCATGTCCATGTCGATGATAATCCGACAAGGACGGTTGAGCGAGTCGATCAACTGTTGAGGACGATCAGGCGACTGGTCCCTGATGATGAGCACAAACAGGAGCGGATCGATAATCTTAACAAGGCGAGATCGATCTTGCTAACAGATGATGATGGATCGGGCGGATCCGGTCCCGTCGTCACAATCAACGAGGAGATCAAAAAAATGTTCACCGATAAATATATTGGAGCAATCCACGCTCGATATGAGGGGCTGATCCAGGATCTTGATGCGATAGATCCCGACAGCTATGATGATTGGGCGGTCCAGACGCGGATTGACGATCTAAGCAGATTGTACGCCGACATCAATATGAACCGGAACGCAGATCGAGCAGTCGTTGTTATCGATCAACGGATCAATTGGATCAAGGAGTGCGATCAGACGGATGAGAAGCTAGAACGCCAACGGATTGCTGATCTAAGTCGACTCAAAGATGTCCTTACAGGACAAGAGGATCTATAGATTGAGACAAGCTGTTCAATAAAAATCAATCGGGCTGATGGGATCGGAGCGGATCCGGTCCCTTGCCCACAAATCAAGACGGTTCAATAATAATTGAGCCAATAGAGGATTATATAATGTCGATCAAAAATGTTGTCAAACCGATCGAGGAGCAGATCGAGCAGCTCCACACCGAGATGATAGAGTCTGATAACCAGTGGATCAAAAGCGGCTGCCGGTCGCTAAAAAAAGATCTGTTCAGATTGCGATATGTGATCAAGTTCAGATCGGATCTTGAGGTCTGGTTGTTTATGGGCAAACTCAGAGCTGATATTGAGTCTGCGATCAACTCCCAGCGTCGCATATATGATCAGGATCCCACCGTTGGCAACCATTACGGATTGCGTATTGAGGTCTGGCGGCGTCAATATGTCCGCTGGGTTCATAATTGGATCGATCATGTCCTTGCTTAAGATCATCAAGCTGTTGAGGGGATCGGGCGGATCCGGTCCTCTCATCACAATCAGCTGGATCGGATGTCCGCTCCAAAAAAAATTGGATGTTCGATCTGAAATCAACGGTCGATCGCCTATATTATATATAGGAGGGGGGCGGCAAGGAGTCGCTCTCCTGACGGATCAAATAATTGATCCAACATATGATAGATCAAACAAATCAATAAAGGATCATAAAGATCCAATCAAGCAGGAGTATATAATGTCTTATCAAATCAATGTTGATCCTCTCTTTCAAATGAGGATCAGCCCTCCCAACAGCAATAGACTCGTCACCGTCAACAGCGTTGATGAGTTTGATGTCAAAAACATTGAGGATGTTGCAGATCCCACAACGGTGGCTGCGATGATCAATCCGGAGCTGTTCCATGACGTTCTAACAAGCGTTGTCCTCCAAAGCGATCAGGATCTTGTCACCGTCGATGAGATCAAGGCTGATCTTGAGGCTCGCTATCAGGGTCGAATGGATCTGCTATCCCAGTTGGCGTCCCAAGATCTTGAGGATCTATATGAGGAACCTCAGATCTATGATGATCCGATCGATCAGGCTGTCTTGCACGGACTATCCTTGCTTGATATCCAGGAGTTGATCAGGACTGATTTTGAGGAGCTATCCGATCCTGTCCCCCATGATCGCTATCGATATGAGGCGACAGGCGTCAGGCTCCTGATAGCTGGCCGTGTCCTCAAGGAGTTGTCCTTTGGGACAGCTCAAGAGGTCACAATAAGAGCCTAATCATGATGTCGGAGGGGATCAGCGCGGATGTTGATCCTCTCCCAATCAAGCCCTAAAATTTAGAGTCCGACAGGAGAATATAATGACAACCCCAATATTTGATCACAAGAGCAACGAGTTGATAATTGTGACCGAAGATCAGCGGATCGTCAATGCGATCATCAAAGCGGATCAAGCGGCAACATTGATAGATGAGCTCCCCCACTGGATCAGGGATGTGAAAAATCCAACCGATCTTGTGGGATATATCGTCCAGGCGGTGACTAAATTAGGATCCGATCTGGTCAGCCCGCGCGAACTAGAGGAGGAGTTGATCAAGGCGACCGACAGGGATGATCGGGATCTTAACCGGTTATGTCGATATACAATCAAGGACTTTGATGATAAGGTCGATCCGAATCTCCCGACTTATTATCAGGCGATGGATTGTGCGATCAATCAGCTTCAGTTCTTAGGGATCATCAAGCCCTGTTGCTATTATGAGTCTGACAAGGTTGTTGGCTATCATATCGAGATGGCTGGCATGATCATCAGGGAGGTGTTGTTCGGCGAAGATCAGGAGGTGACCATAGTCTGCTAACAGGGAGTGATTGATCATAACGATCAGAGTAGAGGGCCGGAGCGGATTCCGGTCCTTTATTTTTTGTTAACAGGGATCGATTGTCTAACATCCATCAGGGTTATGATCCTTACAATCAAGATGTTAATCAAGATCAATAACATGGGCTGTTGGATCAGACATCTGCCATTGATGATGTTGTTATAATCCTATTTGAAAACGTGGGACTCCTAATCCGGTTAGTAATTTGCCTGTAAAAATCCTAAATCAACTTTTTGAGATCAATCCAATATATCTAATTCAATCTTGATATATCCGACGAAAAACATTTACTTGTATAATATAAACCAGGATCCCAAATTTTTGCAAACAAATTTTTCAACTTTTTTCAATGAAACATTTTATTGGATTTAAATCGCCAATTGAAAACATTTCAATAAAAAATATTGGTCGCTTGGATTTAAACGACCAGAAATATATTTTCAATATTAAATATTTATTTATTTGGATTTAAATGCCCTTGAAAATTTAATATTTTAATAATATAAAGGAACAAAAAGGAGCAAAATAATGACAGATTTATTTATACATCTGCCAACTATAAACGAAGATTGGGTAAGCAGTAATACTCACCAACTTTTGGCGGACGGGATCGAGTTCATGGAAATGACAGATCCGAAATCAATGGAATTTTCAATTGGGTGTTTGGGGTTCGAGGACGCGTGGAACGAGATTACAGTTGGAATGCATGAAAATTTCTATCGTAAATATAATAGACATGTTTCCGAAGCTGAAAAAGTGTCGGAAGATCATGTGAAGCTGATCTTCATTGGTCACAATCTTTGGGGCCGAACAGTAGTCACAAAAGAAGATGTTGATAATTATAATGAGGCTCTAAAAGAAATCGTATTTCAAATAGCAGACAACTATGCTCGTGCATGGGCTAAAGAACTAGGATTAACGTTCGCTGGCGATTTGGAGTGGAATCATGAATAAAAAACTTGCTGAACAAAACTTAACTGACTGGAATAAAGTTGAACGGAAGGGACTTCGAGTAGAAGATGTAATTCAAGAAACTCTTGATAGAGTTAGATATTTGAATGAGGTATTACCATGTTACGAGAACGAATGCGTAATATATCATTTACAACGGGCGATTCATTGGGAAGAATGCCGAAATAAGCGTAGAAAATCTCAAGGTATTCAAGGAACAATGAAACGTCATACGTATTGATCCAAAGGATCATGGAGGTCATATCATGTCACTAAAATTAGTTTATTGGTCGTTTGCGATACTTATTGTAGTGGGTATCATTAGCTCTTTAGTTGGAGCAGCATTAGCTTATTATGATCACAGAAAAGTGAAGAAGGCGATAAAGAACTTGAAGGAGAAAAATAAAAATGAGTAAGAAACTATTTATAAAAATTGAAGATAACTGGCACGAACTAATTGACGGCTTTCATTACGAATTGCAGAAGGTTGAAAATATCGATCAAAGAATTCTTGAACTTAAGCGTCAGAAAAAAGAATATGAAGTTACAAGTGCTGGATCTTTGAAGATAACAGATCTTCAAACTGCTGGCATAATAAAACTTCTCCTTATATTAAAAGGAACAAATTGCGGTTGCTGTAATTCACCTTGGCTCACTAAAGATACATTTGACAAAATAATAGAATTTGCGAGGAATTATAATAATGAATAGAAAAGTCACATACAGAATGGTTGATCCAAATCAACTAAAACGAGTATTACTGGAAGGAAAGCGGGCTAGATTTGACGATCTAGGTCGTTTTTCTCTTGTTAACGGAACAATTGAATTCGAACCAGACATAGATCTTAAAAATATTATCTGGGATATCTTCTATTTTGATTCAACACGCAAAAAAGAAGACTACAATCAAATTACAAATCACTTACTCGATCGCAAAATTATCGAACTAAAAGGATTTGGAAAAGTTCAAGTTCTTTTCAAGCCTGGTTATACCAAAATTCATGATTTTCATGGCTTAGTTGAAGTTGATCCAAAGCCGTATCTTAATTTCAAGTTAGACGAAAATTTCAAGTTATACGACTTTGAATGAAACTTGATATCTTGAAAAAATCGTCGATTTGGGAACACTTTTCTGTAGGGGGATGTTTTTTTAAAGAGGTTGTCGGGACCCTCAGCCACAAAGTCTAATCAAGGGCGTTAAAAAACAGGTCGTTGTATGAAAACTTTTCAAATTTTTGGAGAAAATTTTCACAAAATCATGTTAACTCCAATGAAAATCCTGTTGATTTTGGAGTTAACTCTGAAATTTTGATGAAAAAAAGCACTGCGAAGCCCTCGAGCGCAAAGGTTGTGCAAGTTCGAAGCAAGTTGGAGCCCTCAGCCGCACAAGTTGTGCAAGTTTGCAAGTATATATATAGCTTTTAAAAAATATATAATATATAATTTCTTATGCTTGTGGGCTCCTCTCACAAAAATATCCCAGCCGCTGGGGAGATACGGAAAAACTTAGAAAACTTGCCCTACTTGTGCGGCTGAGGGCTGCAACTTGCACCACGACTTAAACGAACTTGCACAACTTGTGCGGCTGAGGGCTTCGCAAGGATTTTGGAGTCAAAAACCCAAATACAACCTCTTTTTTGTGACCAATAAATAATAAGCCCAAAAAAATTAGCGAAATTGGGATATCTAGATGTCACTTAAATCGGTCTAAAAACTGCCAGGGTGGCATTATTTGGTGATCCAATCCAAATTGAGGCGTATGACAGGGGAACGGAGTTTTGGGGTGGCGTTAATCACCGATTCAGGGAGAAGTCTGCATTAATTTGCGGATTTCTCCCTTTTTTCTTGCCTTTTTTTAATTTTAACATATTTTTGTTGCCAATTTCTAATTTTCAATCATGTTCTTGTAACCAAGATTCTATATTTTTTTTAAGAAACCAGATTTTCATGGTACACTCTTTCAAAACTACCAATTTTAATTTATTTTGAATTTTCTGCGTGATCCAGGTACTCTTTATTACAAAAGAATATATCATTTTATTAAACATGGAGGATCATTCTATGATAAAAGCTTATAGTGTTAATCGAAGTTATCTTAAACGTATAATTAAAAACAAAGGATTAACTCAAAAATCATTAGCGGCAATGGTTCCATGTTCATCAGTAATGATTAATCGTTGGGTCAATGGAAAATCTCAGATTACAGCAAAGAAGCTAGTAAAACTAGCTCGAGCACTAGAAGTCAATCCTTGTGACTTATTAAAAGGAACAGATAAACGTTCTCGTGAATATTTAGAAGGACTAGTTAATAAGCGCATTGAGCAAGACGAAACTCTAGAAACGGATGTTCCATTGATCGATATACCGACATTTCTACAAATTGCAAAAAACTTAGGTTATACAGTTAATACATCAAATCTTAATCACAATATAGGTGATGATGGGTTTAATATGCCAGAAACAGACGCAGAAAAGCAGATGGGGGATTTCTTAGATGAATAAATCTCGGTATCCAATGTTTCATCCTTCTGTTATACCAGTTCAAAGCGAAAAGATCAAGCAAATGTTTCGGACAAAGAGCAGAACAGTCGTTTTGGATTCGCCATATCAGTGTGCGAAAACATTTTCGTGTATGGCATACGTTCACGCGCTCCACATGAAGATACCAGGTTTACAAAGTATTATCTTGCGTAAAGAAAAAACAACGGTGTATAATTCAATATTACCGCAATTTGCAGATAAAATCTTACCATTTGGGTTAGACAATCGATCAGCAAACCCAGTTCATCCACATAATGGTCGTCGAACGCCAACACATCTAGAATATTTCAATGGTGGTAAAATGGTTTTCGGTGGCGAGGACGATAGTGGAAAAGTGCTAGGTACAGAATGGGATGTAGCTTTCTACAGTCAATGTGAGCAAGCGGATTTTGAATTTTGGCAACGCTTAGGTCGTCGATGTAATGGTCGGCGTGGTGGCTGGATCGATAATGGTATTCAACGAGGACTTTTACTAGGTGAATGTAATCCAAGTTATCGAAAACATTTTTTAAAGCGTCTTCAAGCAGATGGTCTTTTAGAAATGATCACTGTAACTCACAGTGATAACCCAACATTATTTTACGATGGCAAATGGACAGCGTTGGGATTACAAACAATAGAAGATTTAAAGAATAACTTGGTAGGAATCGAATATCGAAGAGGATATTTAGGAGAATGGTGTTCAGCAGAAGGCACTGTTTATGGTGACTACTACGTTCCAGAATTACATGATTTAGAAGAAGAAGAAATAGACAGACGCAGATTCGAATCAGATCAAGACTGGATTTGGTATGGTGGAATCGATTATGGTGAGCGTCATCCATTCGTTTACAGTCTTTTTTGTGGTCCAGAAGATTATTCAGAGATCTACTTATACAAAGAGATCTATAAGACCGGACTCGATGTTGACCAAATGCGAGAGGAAATCTTCGAGTTAAACGCTTCATACATACCAGAAGGTGAGGACTTAGAATGGGTAGTCGCAGATCATAAGCCGGAAGTTAATAAATCATTAGCAAAAATGGGGCTTCCAATAAAGAATGCTGATAAAGAAGTTCTACCAGGAATTAACTTAACAAAAAAACGGTTTTCAGCAAATCAGTTATTTTTTAACAAGAATTCTCGTGATCACGAACCCGATTACTCTCAAGTAGAGAAAAACTTTCCGACAAGAACTACAGAAGAGATCGAACGTTATGTCCACAAAGATCCCGATAAACATAACGGATCGCTACAAGACGAAATTCCAATTAAGTTACATGATGATGGACTTGATGTTGTACGCTACGTGATTAAACAAACCGATTATGTTCCTTATATTTCAATAACAGGATCAATATCACCGGCAAATAATTTGCCAGACTATTTAAAACGGTAATTTATAGCCGCCAGATTATTTGAAACGCTGATTATATCAGCCCGACTACTTAAAACGGTAATAATTATGAGACGAGGTCGATTTCTCCGTCAATTAGAAGAAATAGTTCTTATAACAGGTTCGCGCAACCCAGATCCTGACTATGAAAAGACGGATCAGCGAATAATTATACTAGAAGATCTACGACCCCGTCTTGAGCCAGAAGGATTTGTTGCCCAAGATCTTCGTTACATTGGCAATATTGATCCACCTAATTTTGACATTCAGATAAACGATTTAATAACGCGTCAGCCACTTAATGCGACTACGCAACGTGGTGCTTCAAGTGGACAACTGCAGGTATTGACAGTTGAAAACATAGCGGTTGTTGCTGGAAAACAACAATTACAACTTAAGGACCAAAATAGACCGGTCCGATAAATATAAAATGGAGAGACAAACAAATGCCAATTAATGTATCAGGTGCTGGTTTAGCTTCAACCCTTACATTTGGAATAGGATCTCATCTTAAGATGGCTGAACAATTAATTTCAGGAATAAAAATTACTGATGCTGACGACTTTTCTAAATATAAGGTTGCAGTGAACTCAATGACAATTGTTCCCACAAGCACACTATTAGAGCCAGGAGTTATTCCAACTACGATTGAACAATTTGAAGGGGTTCCAGGACCATTAAGTATTGCGGGTAATTTCGTCATTGACGCATTACCATTAAGACAGGAACTATTTTTTCGACAATTATTAAACGCTCCAACATCAGGAATTCAGCCTGCAAGTGGACTTGGAATTGGAGATGGAACTCCACAAACTATTGTAGCGTCTGGCGATTTTTCTGTTAGAACTAGTATTCCAGCTAGTACTCAAATTGATCAAGATCAAGGTCCAATTCAATTAACTGTTACTGTAGCAGCCACCGCTGCTAGTTTAACAGGAGTTACTTTAGGACCTACTAACCCTCTTACTGTGACTATAACTGGTGAAGATTATGGCGGTGCCGTATTCACAGAATCTGTTGCTATTACTGCGAGTGCTATTGGTACTGATGCAACTACTAGTGGTTATTTCTATAAAGTTAATTCTGTGACTGTCAGTTATCCGCCAGGTGCTACTGCTGGTGCTGGAGGGTTTACAATTACTGGAACTTCAAACAGAAAAGGTGTTGAAATTTCATCGGATCCAGACTATAGAATTACGCCAGGAATGACTATGGAAGTTGTTACTGGAAGGCTAGATTCGGCTGGTAATGGTGGAACAGTTAATACTGTAACAGATGCTTATATTAGTTCATTTGAATTTAGCGCGACTCGTGAAGAGATTGTAACTAGTACGTTTGGGGTAGTCGGACGATTATTCGAACCAAATATAAATCCGGCTGGCAATGCGGCTCCATTTGCTGATAATTCCAGAGGAGGTAGTGCTACAGGTCCTTATGGAACTGGCAATTTCGCTACATTACAAGATGATAACACTCCATATGCTGGTTATAATGCATCATTACGAGCAGACAATGGCTCAACACCAGCTGTTTTTAATCAGGTTACTGGAATTTCATTAACTTTTGATAACAATACTCAGTTTACCGATCGTTTAGGAAATATTTATCCAGGTGTTGTCTATAATCGTCAAAGAACAGCAACAGTTGAACTTACTTTAGAATATCATAGCAGCGATACAGATTTTGCGAGGGCTTATTTGCAAGCTGATTCGTGGACAGATGTAGAATTATCGTTAGTAGGTGTTGGTGGTCTAAGCGAAACTAAATTCGCTTTTCCAAAAATTCAATTAACTGAATATCCATCAACTCCAGTTGAAAGTGACGATTTCGTTCGCCAAACAGTTCGGGGAAGAATCTTGCCATCAGGCGGAAGTGAAACCGACGCTATAAAAATTACTACTTATGGCGGCACTGGGCATACACCATCCAGTTTATCTTTGGCTAATTTATCATAGTAGTAGGTAGTTCATATGCCATTAAGTATACGTATATCAATAGATGGAATAAACGAAGTCCGAAGGGAGTTAGATCGTATAGACGCGCGGATCTCCAATACTGCTCCCTTTTGGAGATCCGTTGCTGTTCCAATAATTAAGGGAAAATTACGTGATATTTTTCTACAAGAGGGTCCAGGTTGGGCTCCATTAGAGGAATCAACCTTAAGATCTCGGCGTTATCAAGGTCTTCCAATATTAGAACAAACAGGAGATTTAAAAGCGTCACTTCTAGATGATCCAGTATTACAAATTTCAAGAAACGAGTTACTATTTGGAACAAATAATCCATACGCACCATATCACGAACATGGTACTCGTAGAATGCCAGCACGTCCATTCTTACGGCCAGCAATTCGAGAAGCTATAAATGAAATCCAATCTGAATACATACAATATATCGCACGTCAAATTAACCGTCGAGTTTGAACAGGATATGGCAAGCATACTGTTACTAGGAGATACTAAATGGGATTTAGAGAAGCAATACTTCTATTTATTGAAAAGCAACTTTGTGACAATCTAATTATAGATGAACCAGATGTACCATTTCAGAATCAGATTGCTGGGTATGAAGATTTAAATAGATTGCGTGATATAGGATCAAATACGGCTTTAGCTGCAATAGGAACTAATACTTACGATGAAACATCATACTTAGCACCACGTAGATCAAATGGTCATTTTAGTACTCCACTCCGACGATTATATTGTCGTCCAATTAAGAATTCTGATGTTACAGGAATTTTGGGTAGTATCGGAACTTTTGATGATAAAAATCCAATATTTAAAACTCCATCTGCATTTTTACATATAAATGGTGGTGAAAAAGATCTTTATTGGCCACAAAGAACTAGACCAGCTGAAACAAGGCTTGGTTATCAGGTAGAATACTTAAGAGTTAATATTGATTGCGTATTTCGAGATTTATCAGAACCACAACCAGAGTTACCAATGAGACCGACTGTTAATGATGGGGAAATGCCAAAATCATGGCTTGGAAATGGACAATATTGGGAAGATCAAAAGAAATTATGTAATGTTATACAACCAATTAATATAAACGGATTAACTGGTTTACCATCAGATTATCAACCAGAATATCATAAAACTATTAATCAGTTAGCTACAGGTTTTGTTCAAGATCTAGAATCATTACTAGATCCAAGCGATATACGAACTAGATCAGATACTCCTTCTGGCATGCCACCACAACCTGGTCAAGCATTCACATTTGGTGAAATGGGAAAATATCAAGCAGACGTACGAAATGTAAATTTACCGCGATGGGGAATGTTACCAGATGCGGAAAACTCGCCAACAGATACAATAAGATGTATATTCGATTTAGAAATTCATTATCCAAAAATTTATAGTTTAGGTTAATACTTATAAGGGAGCAACCAAAATGAGTAAAGAAGTTAAAGTATTTAATGGAAGAAAAAGACAAGAAAGAAAATCAGGTGCAAAAAAGCTTGATTTAGGTAAATCCTCACAATTATTTCAAGAGGAATTCTATATTTACTGGCCCGATCCTTCTGTGGACATAACGAAATATGAACAGGAAGATGGAACTTTCGATGTAGATTCGATTCCTGCGGAGGATTTAATTGAATTTACATGTCGCTATATCGATCCAGGAACATTTCAAGAGATATTAAATACTCCATTAGCATACGATTTACCAGAAGATAAAAGTTTAAATCAAGAACAAGTCGAAGAAATTATTAGAAAAGCGGTTCAAGATCGTTTAAAAAATTCAAAGACAGAAGCTGATATTCGTTATGAAGTGCTTCAAGCATGTGTAATAGATCCACAATTCGAATCAGTAGATCAAATTAAAAAAATTCTTCCGGTAAGTTTACAAATGGAACTTTATGACGAAATTACTAGGGGTGCTATAGGAGATAACTTAGTGGCTCGATTTCAGGAACCTCATTGATAATAATAAACAATACTACGAAACTTTATGGGATTATTGTACATGCATAGGAGTTCATCCATCGGATGTTCATTATCCTGGAATGAAATCACATGTTTTACGTCATACATTTAACTTATTTGTTTATGAAGCAGGCCGACCAGCACAAATTAAGCGAGAAAACGAATTAGCACAAGTATCCGGAATGGGTTCAGCACTAAAAAGGTGACATATGCCTCCAGATATTATTTTAACACTAAAAGCTGATGACTTAACCGCAGACGCTTTTGAAGAAATAAAACGAGAACTTCTAGAACTAGGTCGTTTAGAAGAAAGAGTTAACGATCAAGCTAACCAGGCAGAAATTGCTAGGCGGCGTCATTTAGAAGCAAATGCTCGTGCTCGTGAAGCTGCTCAGAAAGCAGAAGCGGCTGGATGGCGAGCTATTCAGGAAGAAATCAAAGAAACTAACAGGGTTGATACTAATAGAAGTCGTCGTTTACAAGCAAATGCTAGAGCCAGACAAGCTCGATCTCGTGCTGAGCAAGCTGAATGGGATGCTCTTCGTGCTGATATTAATGAAGCTGGTAGAGCTGATAATAATTTTACAAGAAGACATCTAGCTAATCAAAGAACTCGCCAACGTGAAATTTCAAAATCAACAGCCGCGATTAATTTACAAGGAAAACAGATTTCAGCTAATGCTACAGCTGCAAGAACATCAGCTCAGAGATTTGTATCTGCTGAAAGAACAAAACAGTTAGAAATTAGCAAAACAACAAAAGAGTTAGATACTCAAGCCCGATTACAACTAGAAACATCACGAGAACGAAATCGGGAAGCTGCACGCGAGCATAGAACTCAAGAAAGGATTGCCCGAGAAAACTTTGTTCGTCAGACTGGTGGTGGATCATCATTTTTTGGTGCTGGTGCTGGTGCTGGACTTATTGGTGCGTTTCAGCGGGTTGCTGGTCAATTAGCATTATTTTCTGGTGGTATTTACGCATTTCATCAAGCATTTACTAGTATTGTTCGAGACAGAGCTCGAGTTCAGCGATTAGAAACAGGTATCCGAGATTTAACAGATGATCTCCGACAACAAGCAATTATACCCAGATTACAAGAAATAGCATTATTACCAGGTCTTGATTATGTGACTGCTACTCAGGCGTTCACAAGGGCGATAAGTGGTGGTTTTACAGATCAGCAATCATTACGTCTTATTAATCAGATTAGAAATGCTGTAGCATTATCGCAAGGGTCAATTGAAGATACGAACGAGGTCTTGCGACAGTTCATTCAGATTCAAGCTCGAGGCCGATTTGATCAGGAAAATTTGCGTCCAATCTTAGAAAGGGCTCCATTTATCAGAAGAGTTATCCAAGAGGAATTTGGAACTCAGATAGGTGGTGATATTCAGCAGGTTCTTGAATCACGAGGTCAAACAGCAACAGAAGGTATTTTAGCTATTGCAGAACGATTAGCTCAAGGTCCGATTGCCGATCCAACAACACTTCAGAACGCTCTCGATAACGTTAGAAACGAGTTAATTCTATTTAGAAACGAATTAGGTCGCCAACTCGAACCAGCACTTCGTGATGCTATTAATACTTTTACCGAGGTGCTAAGATTTGGTCAAACTCCAGCTGGTCAGGTGACATCAAGTGCTATAGGTGGCGGGCTTTTATTAGGTGGTATTGGTTTAATTGGAGATATTATTAGTAGAAGGCGTCCAACAGATTATTTAAGTCAAACTGGTTATAATCGTTTAGCAGGTCAATCCGGTGGGCGTAGACAGCGACAAATTGATTTAGCCGTAGCATCAACACAACTTCTATATGGAATTAAGACTGCAAGGGATTCTGGTATAACTAGAGGGCTTCGGGTAGAAGGTATTACATCAAACTCACGTTTTATTCAAAGATTTCTAGATGATCCAGAATTCGCCAGCCGACAAATTAGCAACACTCAAGATAGATTAACCGATGCGGATCAACGATATCGAGATTCATTTCAGCGAGGACGACCAACAATAACCAGACAACAATCATTTCAGTTAGCTGGACTTACTGCTAGAGACAATTTTATTCGAGATGCTCTTTTATTAAACGCTGCTGGACAACCATCAAGAGGTCGAAGATTTCTTTCATCTATAATTGGGCGTCCAGGCGAAAGACATTTCTTTGGAATACGAGGTTTACGAAGTCCTTTTGTTAACGCTGATGATAGGCGCTATCAAGCGGCTGAAGATCGTGCTGGCCGTAGTGCTTCTAGAGCTTCAGATCCTGGTGCTCGTGGTGTTCGTGGTGCTGTTCGTGGTGTTGGTGGTCGTCTTGGCGGATTATTTAGAGGTCTTAGATCACCTTTTGTTACTGGTGGTCTTGCGGTTGCTGGTGGGGCTGCATCTGCTTTTCTTAGCCCATTAGCACTACTTGGTGTTGGAGCCGCACTTTTTGGTGGAGTATCATTAGCACGAAGTGCATATGAAAGAGCTGGAAGAAACGAACAACCGACTCTTTTAAGTCAAACAATTCTCAGTGGTGCGGAAGGAGCTGGCGATATAATTGCTAGGGTAACTGATAATCAAGAACAATTGCGAGTATCTACAGGTAGATTAACTGGTCAATTTAATCAATTATCTGATCGGGTTCGAAATCTATTTACTGGTGGCATTGAAAATTTTGACGCTTTAATATCTCAGTTATCTACATCAACTTCTGGTATTAGAACACAATTTGAAGACGCTGGATTACGTGTTTTACAAAGAGATGGTACATTAACCCGTACTCAAGCTCAATTAGTTGCAGGTAATCCAGTATTAGAATCTCTTATAAGAGAGGTAGGAGATCCTAATATTAGTGCTAATTTTGAGAGATCTGATGTAAGGCAACGGGTAATAAGCAGTTTTGGTTCATTACAGGAGACACAAGCCGTAATAGAACAAGCTACTGAGCAAGCGGCTACCGAAAGATCAAATATTATTGGTAATATACGAAGATTAGAACAATCACGATTAGAGATAGAACGGCCACCAATATTTTATGGAAGAAGTGGCGAATTAATTTTTTATGATGATGAACGAGAACGATATGACCGACTTCAAGAAATTAATAAAGCTCTTACGGAACAAGAAGCGAATTTACAAAAAATTAATGATCAAGAAGAAATATTAGTTGGAATTACTCAAAGATTAAGAGATCAATATGATGAAGTAGGAAGAGAGAGTGCTATTAGATTACTTCGAGTTGAAGATTTTATTGGTAAAATTCAATCTGTTTCTCCCAGAGAATTAAATTTGGGTCAAATCTTTTCGGAAGAGGACTTAGCACGCTTAAATACCGCATTAAGAATATCTGGTCAGGTTGATACAAATTTCAGGAGAATATCAGCAACGTTTCAAGAGGTTGCAAATGTTGGGAGATTAGCTTTTCGAGAATTGCGAACTGGATTAGGAGATGTAAACGTATTAACTGGCCCAACAGCCGGAACTCGCGCTCCAGCTATTGATCAATTAATTGGCGGAATTATTCCACCAGGCGGAAGAAATTTACCACAAGGTGCTGAATTTACTCCAGGATCTCCGATTGATGTTACTGATACTGGTCGCAGAGAAGTTGTATCTACGAGGTCGAATTTACTTGATAGATTAGGCGTGAGTGCTAATACTGCTCGACAAGCAATAAATGGTGCTATTGAATCTTATAGGACTATAAGGGCTGAAGTTGAAGGTGGCGCGCCACCAGATCCAAATAATCCTACTGGAATTTTACCAATTCCAATATTAAGTGGAAGAACCGGATTTAATACGCCAGGAAGACCAAGTACTGGAATTCGTGATGTTCCGTCAATTCCAATTATTCCTCAACCACTTCCTGTGACCGATCAATTACCAGATACTAGAACTGCCGACGATATTAATGCTAATAGACAAGCATTACAGCGATTAGGTGAAGCGTGGCAAGAGGTATTAGGAGTATCAGAGGATTTTAATCGTCAACGTGGTTTACTTGATTTTACTAGGCCAGCAAGAATACGAGAAATAGGTTTATTAATAGCTCAATTAGACAATTTACGACAGCAATTCGAATCATTACGTCCAGCAGTTCAGGCATCAATTAATGCTCTTCCAGAAAATAATCCATTACGGCAAGAATTAGAACGTTTAATTGATGTACCACTAGATGATTTGACTAGAAGAATAATGCAATTACGTGAAGAAATAACAAATCTAAGTTCTTCTGGTTTACTATTAAGGAATTTACGAGATTCATTAAACAGAATTAGCGCATCAGTTTTAGGTGGAAGAAACGAAGATACAGGTATTCGAGCATTTGGAAGACAATTCGGAGATCTTTTAGGAACTACTATAGACGCTCCACGAGGACGCGAAATCTTTAGGCAGAGACAATTATCAAGATCTCAAGCATTTTCTGATTATTTTGCCGGTTCTGCGGAATCATTATATGATCAATTCTTAGCACCAAGCATTCTTGATGCTGTGGGCATAGGATCAGGTCAATCAAGAGCTCAAGAAAGATCACTAGAAAGATTATCAGAGGATGTTGAACGCCAAAGAGAGGCTGTTCGGAACAACGATAGATTAAATGCTCGGCAGCAAGCTGAACAATTATTAGAAATCGATCGAGAATATCAAGAAGAGAAACGAGCGCTAGAACGACAATACGAAGAAGAACGTTCTGATGCTTGGGCTAATTGGGTTCGTCAACAGTTAACTGATTTCCCAAAACTAATTTTTCAGCAATTAAATTTACAGTTAGCGGCACGAGCAACTAACTTTATTTTAAATTCATTAGGATTAGGTAGTAATATTCCAATTACAGGTCCAGGTATTGGTGGTGGCGGTGGATTAGGATCATTATTTGGTGGCGGAGGTGCTGGAGGAGCGGGAGGGGCGGGTGCTAGCGGAGCATCTGGTGCTGGTTTAGCGGCTTCGGCAGCAACAGCAGGAGTAGTTATATCCGGTGCATTAGCTGCTCATAATATTGGAACTGGAATTCAAGAAGGTTTATTTGATGATCTTGGTAAGGATTTTGCTAATCTTCCAATTATTAACAGTGTAACTTCATTCTTTGAAGGATTACATTTTAATAATCCGTTAAATGATCAGCTTGCAAATGCCGCAGGAAGAATGGAATCTCAACGAATGGCTTACAATCTAGGACGCGATAGTGCGCGAGATATCGTTAGGAATTATAGTGATGGAGTTCGAGAAGGGAATCAAATTAATTCTTCTATTTCACAGCAAGATGGAAATACTTATACCGTTTCGGGTGATGCTACTATAAATATACCATTCGAGATAAATAATCGTATAGTCAAAGAAATCAGTTTTACGATGGACGAATTGGCAGCCGATGGGAGGCTCTAGGACAGCCCAAAAAACCGCTAGGATGGGTCTATTTACTGCCCAAATAAAATTTTAGATATATGGCAGGGGAGGTGACCATAATGCCCAAAATTTATACTAATCCATCTCAAATTAGATTAATAACAGATAGCCAAAGGACAGGGGCGACTACTGAAGGTAATCTATCAAATATATTTGATGGCACTAAATATACATTTTATCAAACAGATTCAGCGGGTACTAGTGGGGTATTAGAATTTGTTATTAATCTTGTAAATACAGAAACTGTTGATACTATTTATTTAATAGGGCAAAATATTTCTATTGCTAGAATCGATGAATTTGGATGTGATTATGCGGCTAATTCTACATTTGATAATAGGGTAGCATTCTTAGGAACCATAGTATCTCCAATTTCAGCCCAAACTCTTACATTACAATGCACAAGAGCATCTGGTGCTACAGATATGCGTCTTTATCAAATATTAGTTATGAGTCATCTTTTAGATTTAAATCAATCTGATACTAGAGCTATTACAAGATTTAATACCACGCGTCAAATACGAAATTCGTTTATTCAAGAAGATCTTTATGGAACTAGAACTTTACAGGTTGGCAATATAAATCATGCTAAAAAAACTATTAATTATCAAATGTGGCAAAATGCTAATACATTATCAGAGGCTAGATCCGAATTAAATCGAGTTTACGATATACAGAGACAAAATCCAAACTTTACTTTATGGGATCTAGATGAACCAAATTCTCAAGATTACGAATCTGTGTTCCCAGCATTCTGGGTTCCTAATTCTTTTACGGAATTATTACAGGGAACTCAAGCAATTTCTTATGCGTTTTCAGTAGAAGAGCAATAAATAAGATTTATTTGAAATTATGAAATACTCTTGGTACTCCTTATATAAATCAATAAATCAGGAGGAATTATGTTAGTAGATCAATATGGTAATCCATTAGTATCAGAAAGAGATTATGTTCCAATTTTAACTAGGGCTGATGGAAGAGCCACATATGACGAATATTATTTAACGCCATTTTCTACTGGTTTCGCATATATTAGTCCTGATAATGAAAACGACTGGAAACTAAACTCAATTGACGAATCACAATTAAGTAGTCAGAAAGCTGCGGCATTAATCGAGATATTTATAAATAGTAGTCCAGATCTAGATAGAGCATTACATGATATGTATCAATTCTGTAATATTGGATGGACATTAGAATGTGAAGATCCAATAGGTCAAAGAATTCTAGATAACGCTCAAAAAATGATGGAAGATAATGGTCAAGATTTAGACGATAAGGTAAATTCATTAATAGCATCAGGATTCTTATGGGGCGCTTTTTATACTGAATCAGTATTCGAACTAAATGGTCGTGATTTTGTGGACTTAGTTATTATCAGTCCAACACAGGCACGATATCAAAGACGAGATGATGATCCAGTGCGAGGTCAATATTGGCAACTAGGTCAAGAGGAAAAAGGTAGATTTGTTGCTTTAACAGATCCAACGATTATCTATAAGGCAATTAATCCAATTCCAGATAAACCTTTTGGTAGACCAATGGTGAATTCAGCACTATTTGGAATTGTATTTCAATTAGGTCTATTGAAAAGCTTACGGCAAGTTATTGAAACTCAAGCGTGGCCTCGACAAGTTTGGAAGATTGATCGCGAATTACTTCATGAGATTGGTATTGATCCAAAGAAGCAGCAAGCCATTATAGATGAGAATGCTAAGAAGATCGAACAATATATGCAAAACTCGAATCTTCAAAAGGCGAAACAGCCAGTAGTTGGATCAGAAGTGTTAAACGAAATGATTGGAGGAATTAATCGATCAAATTTTGGTGCGGTTGAATCTATACAGAAATTATTGGACACATGGGTTACACGTGGACTAAAGCAATATCCAATTTTATTTGGAATCAATAGTAATTCTGGACTTTCAGATAATTCCGATATTCAATTAGAAGCGCATACGATTTTTATTGAATCATTTCAAAGCGGCATCGAAAAGATGCTAAATCGACAATTTCAATTAATACTAAATGCGGCAGGTTATCCAAATCTATATCCAAAATTTAAATTAGAAAGAGTTAATTCCCTAGTTCGGCATAGAAGGGCTGAAACATTATTAAATGAAGTTACATCAATTTCTAAATTAATTGAAGATCGGGTTATTAGCCGCTACGAAGGAAGACTACTTCTAAAATCATTTAGTAAACAATTAGATATTTTGCCTGATGAACCACCAATTACAATGAGTATATCAGATATAACTCAATTAATTACAAGTGGAGTTATAGATGCTCAAGACGCTCGAAATTTATTGCGAGGATATAACGAAGAATTCGAATCATTAAGCCCTCAAGCACCAGAGCCAGAACCAGAGCCACAACCAGCGATAGGAGCCTAATATGAGTGATGTAAGATATAAACCAGCATTTACAATTAATAAAAATTATGGTAAAGGTGGAAAGAAGAAGAAGAAACGCAAAGGAATGTCAAGGCGTGAAGAATTCGATGGTACCATAAGTAATACAAATCTGGATTCATATAATACTCATATTGGTGAAAACGCATTACGATCTTTTGCTAGATCGGCACGTAAAGGCGTTCCAGTATTAGCTCAGCATGATCGATTTACTCAGATTGGTCGTAGTACTGGTGGAACATATAGTTCAACTGAAAAGAATGTTAATTCAAAATTCTATATTCAGCGTGATCTTCCACTTAATGGACCAGGTTATGGTTCATCAAACGCTTATATTGACGCTGTGGACGAGGGAACAATGAGAGATTTATCAGTAGGATTTGTTCCCACACAGGAAACATGTGATTATTGTGATTCAGAAATGAAACGTTATAGTTTTTTTGGTATGTCTTTTAGTGAAGACGAAAATGGTCATTATCCTGGTCAAACAATTTATGTTGACAAAAAGGGTAAAGAAGTTAAAGAGCCTAAAAAAGGTTTAAAAGAAGTTACTATAACTAGCACCATTAACGAAGCAGATTTAAAAGAGTTTTCGGTTGTACCATTTGGTGCTACCCCAGGAGCGGAAATCGCTCAAAATGCAATGCGTGCTTATAAATCAGGTAAACTGGAAGATAAGCACCGAATCCAACTAAATTCAGAATATGAAATGCGATTCGACACTAGATCATCAAAACCTCTAGTGGATGAATTCTTAAAATCAATAGGTCGAAAACCGACCAAACCTAAAAATGGAGAAAATCGAATGAGTATTCACAACGAACATATTCAGGATCTGATTGATCGGGCTGTTGAAGAGAAGAATACGGATCAGGCTGACGCTCTTGATCAGTTAGCTGAAGAAAGAGATGAGTATTTTGTCGAATTAGAACGTTTGCGTAACGAGTATGGTGATGATAATGGTGATATTGATCAGACGTTTATTAAATTAAATGAACGAATTGATGAATTAAAAGTTGACGGTTCAAAGAATGCTGTAATCGTAAAACAATATAACCAAATTCTTAGAACTGCTAGATCAGAGGCTATGAAACAATTCGACAGAAAACATAGTCATCAGGCTTCCCCAGTTGAACGCGAGCAGATGGAGCAGCGCCTAGAAGGAGAGATTTCACATGATGCAATTATCGCTTTGCGTGATGCTTGGAAAGATTCAGCGGATGCTTTATACAGATATAGTGCCCGTAGAACTAAAGATTCTTTTGAAGATAGAACAGATTCTGAAAAAGAAAATAAATATAGAAGAGCTAGAGTTACTGCTTAATAGTTCTAAGGAGACATAATGGCAAATATATTAGATAATATTCAGAATTGCCAGTATGATGATACCATTGTGGATTCTGATGGTAATATACGAACAGTTAAGAGCGTAGAATCTCCAAGAGCGGATGTTGATGTAACTCCAGTTCAAGAAGGAACTAGTAATAGAAAAGTTTATACTGCGGTCGAATTAATAGAAGCATCTGGAACTCAACGAACCGCTTCGATAGCTGAAGTTGCACCACTTGTTAGGGTTGCTCTAGAAGGTGCTGGCACAAATATTTATGGCGCATTAGAAACAATTAATACTAAGACTCAAAGATGTGGGGTTTTAACTAGCGGGGTAGTAGTTTTTAGAAAAACTGCTGCTACTGGAGCCGCCGATGGAGTAACTGGAGATATTGGTAAATCTGTAGAAAAAGCTCCGGCTAATACAAATAGTGGTGAAATGGGTTTTAACAATGGAACGGTGGCTGTTAGTGCTACTACTGGCGTTGGCAAAGGAATAATTTTATCATATGTTGGACCATATCTATTAGTTGATTTAAGTAGATAATACGAGGAGATATTATGCCAAATATATTAAAAGAGATTCGAACTTGTCAATATGATGATTCTATTGCTGATGCTAATGGAGTTATACAAGAAGTTTATGACGCTTCAGCTAGACCTAGAAATTTGGTTTCGGTACTTCCATCTCAAGAAAATGGCAGAAAAGTCCATACCGCAGTTACTTTAACTTCCGATACTGCTATAGGTCAAGATGATGCAGATAGTACTAGATTAACTAATATGAATGACGGAATTGGAACAGTGCAAGTAGTACGACAATCTACTCCTCCTAATTCGTTTCCTATTTATGGTGCGTTAGAAACAGTTAATACTGGAACTCAAAGATGCGGAGTTCTTACTAAAGGCGTAGTTCTTTTTAGAAATACTGGTCTAGGTCCTGCAGCTTCTAGTACTTTTAGAACTCTTCCAGATACAGCACTTGGTTGTGGAATTACTGGCCCTACATCAAATAGTATTGTTGGAGATCATGTTCTTGATGGAGCTGTTCAAGCTGCCATTACTACTTTTCCTTCTATTGTTGGTGCTGGTGTCATTTTAGGTGGAATTGGTAATTATGTATTAGTTCAATTGGAAGGAAATGCTTTACAAAGACCAGGATTATTATACTCGTAGATTTAGGAGAAAAAAATAATGCAATTATTAGATAAACTTATTACCTGTAAGTATGATGGTACTTTTACTTCCGGTGCCACTGGTACTATTCAGGCTATTAGAAATACTAATCCATCAACTGGATATTTAGCCGTATCGCTTAATATAAGCGCGACTGCCGATAATGTTACTAGTGATCCAACGCCTTTAGTTGGTTTGACTGCTGCTGATGGAGTAGTTTATGGTGCTGTTATATCTGTTAATGCTGCGACAAACAGATGCAGTGTTGTTAGAAGTGGGATTGTACCATTTCAGAAGAATGGAAATTCGCAGGTTAGCGATCTAGCTAATCAACCAGTTGGTATTAAAGGTGATGGAGGTAATGGTCAAGTTGCTGCTTCAGGCGCAACAACGGAAGGTACAGGAAGAATTGTTGGTCGTGGCGGAGATTCATCTGAAGTTTTATTTGTTGATTTAGACAGTGTTAGTAATATATCTGTATCGTAATAAAAATTAATACAGGAGAAAAAAATGCGTGATATTACAAGTAGATCAAATGTATTTGAAAAGTTTCGCAAGGAACCAGAGTTCTTTTTAAAGACTGCGAAACAGGAAGGTATTCCATTAAGTGAAGTTTTTCGGATCGAGGCTCCAATTGCAGATAAAACTGATCATGACGATCCTCTTTTAGATATGATTCAGAAATCAGGACTTCGAGTGGAATCAAATAGAAATTACCCAAGTTCAACTCTTGGTGATTTTACTAGAAGTGATTATGGGCATTATTTGTTATTTGATTGGTTGGATCGCTGTTACGAAAATACTTTATTAGGTATTAGAGCTGCCGATTCAGGCAGTACTGGTATTGATGAAACTGGTTATTTGGCTGGTCAGGTTTATCGTCCATATATGGAGCGTCCAATTACACAGAGAAAAATGATTGCTCCTCAAATCAGAATTGGCGATATCGTAGCTAGAGTTGAAACTGTTACAGAAGATTTAATTAGACAACCAGAATATACTACTGCTACTGATGCGGGTAATGCAGAGGAATCAATGGTTCCAATCGCTCCAGGCGGTAGAATCCCGACTACTATTATTAGTCTTGGTTCACGGACAGCCGAATTGAAGAAAGTTGGCGTTGGGGTTGCTGTGACTGATGAATTTAATAGTAATAATATTCGGGTTTCTGCAGTTCAGACTTGGGTTGAAAGAGTAGCTGTTAATCACGAAAGAACTATTGTTAATGAAGGTATTGCAGTAATAGAAGATGGTACTGGTGCGGCTGTTGGAGGAGGAAATACTCCGGCTCCTACTGCAAACGTTGGATCAAATTTAAAAGGTATTATCGAAGTTAATACTTATTTTGAAGAGCCTTACATGTTGGATCTTTTAATTGCTAATAAAACCACAGCTCAAAAATGGATCCAGGCGGTTGTTCAGTCTAATTTAACCGGTGTTGCTAATTCTGGTACTAATGTAACTTCCGGAGATTTTCAGCCATATGCGGCTGGAAGATTTAGCGGCCTTTTCTCACCAATTACTCTTATTAATCAGAATAGTGCGCCAACGAGATTAGGTTATCTAACAGATGGCGGAACTCATGGTCTTGGTACTAACGAAATGCTTGGTATTGATTCAAGAGTTACTTTAGTTATGTATCGGCATGCTCGCGGAAGCGTGAATGAAAGAGAAAGAATTGCTAGTCAGCAAATCGAAGCTAGATATATGACTGAACGTTATGGGTTTATGCTTGAAGATATTAATTCAAGAGTTGTATTTACTGTAGCTTAAACTAAACCGATTAAAAAAGGGGAATTTATTTTCCCCTTTTATTTCATTATTAAAGGATTTTTTATGTTTATTGTATATAATACTGGAGATGTTCTTTTTTCTAAGAATTTAGATTTAATTGGAACATTTGCTCTTCTTGATAAACAGGTTTTAGATTATAATTCTAGTTCTGTTATTGCAAATTATGATACTTCAGAAGAAGCATTAGCAAGATTTAATGACATAGTAGATGCTTCTGGAACTGATTTAAAAGTTTATGATGTAAGAAAAGATGTTGGTTATTGGAAAGTTAAGAAGCCTGGCCCGAAGCCGAAAGCAAAAGCGCCTGCTCCGGAAACTCCAGAACCTAAAAAGTAATATCAGCATTGGGAGAGTTTATCTCTCCCCATTTCATGATGGGTAGAATTATGGGATATGTCATTCGACTTTCCGATTCAGGATCACTAAATGGAATACGACAACTAGTATCCGGATATCTTACTACTCAAGATCTTCCGGATTCTTTGATCGATAGTCCAGTTTTTGAACGAGCTGCCGAACTGCAAGCTTATAAACAGCTTGGATATGCTAATGACGATGCATATTTATCAGCCATTGGTTTTAATCGTGTGACCTATGAATTCCCAAGAATGTTTAATTATGAAGGTTCTTATACTATTGGAACAGCCTATCAGGAAAACGACATAGTTTATAGTGGGACAACTCTTTATTATGCGAACAAAGCAATAGCGTCAGCTCCGGCAATTTTGGATGCCGATGATTGGACACAAATCCCAGTTCAATTTAAAGGAGTTTATACAACTGCAGAAAATTATCGGCAATATGATATTGTTGATGACAGCGGTAATCTTTATTATGCGAACAAAGCAATAACTTCAGCTCCATCAACAAGAGTAATTGGAGATTGGGTACAAATTCAAGAAGTAATTCAAACAGCGGCTCAGAAATTGACAGAAGAACGAGTAAGATTAGCAGTTCAATATGCAACAGCAATCCGACTTATCCCAGCAATTCCACAACTTTTAGAAGAACAGATTTTGCGCGAACGAATTCGATATCAGGATATTGATTGGGAAAGACGTATAGAGCTTTATCAAGCAGAATATGTAAATGCTATTGAAGACGAAGTACCAGACGCAATAGTATTTACTGATGCGCAAGCTATATTTGGACAAGTTAATCAATATACAGCATTTTAGGAGGAATTATGGCACGCCAATTAGAATATGACGAAACAAATCATCGATCTTCTACGTTTGTTCCGCAAACAACATTTATTGTTATGGGATCAGTAATAGAAACAGGAGATACATATCAAGTTGAATGTCAGCCAACAAATCTCGCAACTAATTCAACTTGGACGCAAGTTCGCGGATCAGAAGATTTAACTGGTACCGAACCAATGACTGGTGTTAACGGATCTCCTGGATTTAGATATAGGGTTAATCGAACTGCTGGATCAGGTGCTAGAACTGGCACTATATTTTATTGGGATCATGTTACATCATTAAGATCAATTTATAACTAAGGGGGCGGAAAAATGAGACGATTTTCCATAATCTTATTTTTATTATTATTTAGCTTGACTTTTACGCCTGTAGAATCTGTCTATAGTCAAGCTATTTTTTCACAAGGTGACTATAAATTTAGTTATAAGGGAAATTGGTCTAGCACAGCGATTTATAGTGGTGGAGACATAGTATTAGGAACTGATGGAATTTCTTATCTTGCCGTAGAAGATACTATTCCAGTTAATACTAATCCAGTAGGTTCTACGCGTTATTGGGCAAATCTTGGTGCTATTGTAGTTCCAGTTGGTCCAAGAGGGCAGCAAGGTCCAATAGGTTTGACTGGTCCAACTGGTTCTGATGGAACAGATGGAACTGATGGCGCTATTGGTCCAAGAGGTCCGATAGGCGCTACTGGTTCGCAAGGTCCAAGAGGATTACAAGGTATAAGAGGATTACAAGGTCCAATAGGTGTTGCTGGTGCCGCAGGCCTAGATGGATATTCAACCAGATTTATTTATAGAAAAGTTCCTGTATTTGATTATGGTGCGTCTTATTTTGGTACTACTTATACTCGTCCTGTTGTGACTTATAATGGGACTAGACCAGCAGACTCAACTTCTTTAACGTTATCTAATCAATGGTCACTAGATCCATATGTTTCTCGGATGCATGATACTAATACTGCTATTGGTATATCTAATGGGCGTGACATAGTAGTTGATCCAGATACGAATATTATTTACGTTATGCAACTTGGTTCCATTTATAGATATAATTTTAATGGAACTCCTGCCAACACTAATCCAAATTGGAATTTAAATAGTGCGAATACTTCTCCAGTATCAATAGCTATTTCTGGGAGTAGAATTTATGTATTCGATGATGCTAATCAGGCGGGTTCGCTTGATCCTTACTTAAACTACATTTATGTTTATAATAAGGATGATGGAGGTTTTCAAACTCGACATTCTGTAACTACTCCACTAAATCATCAAATACCGAGAGCTATTACTATTAATGGTTCTAACATTTATCTTGTCTCGGCTATTCTTGCTAGTACAAATATAACCACAAAAGCAATAAGAGTATTTAATTTACAAGGCGTTGAACAAATAGCACTTGGAAGAGATGTTTTACCAGATGTGAATAGTAATCCTATAGCAATTGGATCAACTGATTCTTTTTTATATGTATTAGATGGAACTGATGATAAAATTTATGCGTATGGAAAAGCTGATCCAGAACGAAGATATACTAGCCTTGAGTTTAATCTGGAAGTTAATTCTATTGGAATCGCATTATCAGAATTTGAATTATTTACTCTGATGAATAATACTATTCATCGATTCTATAATCCTCAAAATACTTTATGGAGTTCGGCATTATTTATACAAGAAGATAGTCCATTTGATGTAACAGAATCAAATGCGTTTTGGATGACTGCTAGAAGAACTATTGGAAGCGAAGGAGAAATAACAGTTATATCGGGTGGCGGAGGTGGTTCTGGAACTGCTGGCACGAATGGAAATTCAGTAACATTTATTTTTCGTGAAGTTATGTCAGGCGGTGCTACTCCAACAACTCCTCCTAGAACTGAAGGATCATATGTTGGAGGTAATTTTAATACAGCTCCTAATGATTGGCATTTGACTGCATCGGCTGCAGAAGCTCATTTAACTGGAGATGGCGATTTATATTTATCTGTTGTTAAATTAGATGGTGATGGTTCAACTATTATTAGTTATGGAAATCCTGTCAAGATTACTGGTCCAAGAGGACCACCAGGCGATTCTACTGCTTTTGTTTATCGAATTAGCGGAACTTTACCACCAGCCCCATCAGGCGGTACATTTATATCTGGAACATTTACTCCGCCACCTGATTGGGAACTTAATGTATCTCGAACTCTAGTATCAGGTGAAGATCTTTATCTTTCAGAAGCCGCATTACCAGGAGAAGGAACTAGTCCTACTGTAAGAATTAATTATAAGACACCATTTCGCGTTCCTCGCGGTGAACAAGGTCCTCGTGGTATTCAGGGTGAACAAGGTCCACAAGGTGCTGGTAGTACTGTGCCAGGTCCTGCTGGAATTGGGTTTACTATTATTTTTCGCGAGGCAATGAATGAACCAAGTATACCAACTGGTGGAACTTGGGATGGATCAACATTTAGAGCGCCTTCTGGTTGGTTGCGTAATTCGCCAACTAGATCAGTAAACGATCCAGAAAACTTATATGCTAGTGGGGTTGAATTACCAAGTGGTGGTGGCACAGTCACTTATACAGGTATTTATCAATTAAATGGTGAAAAAGGAGAAGCTGGCGATAGAGGATTAATGGGATTTAGAGGTATTGGAAACGAAATAATCTTTCAAGTTTCTAGTACGATGCCTGTCCGCCCAACATCTGGATCAGGAATTTGGGATGCAGAAACGGATGCTTATACTCCTCCTAGCGGGTGGACTTTAAATAATGGAACTTATACGGGAACTCAGAACTTATATGCAGTCAAGGTAACATTACCTGGCACATCTAATACAGAAACTTATGGTGACGTATTTAGATTGAATGGTTTAAAAGGTGCAGTAGGTGAGAGAGGACCTCCAGGAGTTTCTGGTGGAACGACAGGTTCCGGAGAAGATGGTGACTCTCTAGCGGCGATTTATCGAGTTTCAACTACGAGTCAAGATTCTACGATCATAGGAACTCGTCCTACAGGTGGAACTTGGGATCATACGACAAATGCCTTTACGGTACCCACCGACTGGCTCTCAGATATTCCGGATCCGTTAAATAATAGATTTGTGTATATGTCAGTTGTGACATTACATGGTGAGGCAAACACGATTTCTTATGACTTACCAGTTCAGTTAAATTTGAAGGGAGATACAGGAGCCGCTGGTGCAGCAGGTGCCGCTGGTAGTCAGGGTGCAAGAGGAGCGTCTCAAGGATTCCTATATCAGAGATCAAGTTCTATTCCAACCTCTCCGGCTGGAGGAACTGGTCAATTTTTCGCTACCACAAATACTGTGGTTGTATCTGGTGGTTGGGGAAGCGATCCAAATACTGGATCTGGAACTCTATATGGTCTTGCGTGGCAATATAATTCAGAAGGAATTCCAACTCTAACTTATTCAGCTCCATTTCAAATGGAAGGACCGGCTGGTCAACGAGGTGCCGTTGGTCCAATGGGAACGCCAGGAACTGGTGGAATGGCAAATGATGGTAGTTCTGTAACCTTTATGTTTCAGGCTACTAGTAATGCTCTAAGAACTATTCCAACTGGAGGAACTTGGGATCATTCAGCCAATACTTTTACTCCACCTGCTAATTGGTATAATACTTATGCGGAAGCTGAAGCCGCTGGAACTGCTGGCGATCCAATTTATACTGCGGCTGTCTATTTAAGTGGGACTGCTGATTCGATTAATGCTTATAGTCATCCAATTAGAATGACTGGCCCACAAGGACCACGAGGTGCTACTGGTCCAAAAGGCGATTCGGTAAAAGGAGACAAAGGAGATCGTGGTGAGCGAGGATTACCAGGATCACCATCAACGGTCGCAGGACCTCCAGGAACTGATGGAAGAAGTAATTTAACAGTTTATTTGTGGGCAAATACAATACCAAGTCAACCTCGCTTTGGAACTTACTCTGGTGGAAATATTAATGGTCTCTTGGAATGGTCCTTTGATCCACGTGACAGAGAAAATAATACAGAAAAACTTTGGGCTGCTAATGTAAGAATTAATGCAGATAATACAACCTTTGTGCAGACCGTATATGAATCTTCTGGACCACCAGGAGCAGATGGTACCGCAGGAGCGATTGGTCCTCGAGGTCCACCTGGAGCAGATGGATCAAATGGTACGGATGGAACTAATGGAACAGATGGTACGGATGGTGCTGCAGGACCAAAAGGAGATAGTGTTCGATTAATATGGCAACGATTTGCAACAGCTCCAACAAGTGCGCCAACAGGATTGACGTTCACAAATGGAAGAATTACAAATTTAAGTGGTTGGACTGAATTACCAAATCTTGCTACTGGAACTAATCCTTTATATGCTCAGGAAGTAGAAATTATTAACCAAGCTACTGTGAATACGATTGGACTTCCATATTTAGCAACTGGTCCTCAAGGTGAACAAGGTCTACAAGGAATGCCTGGCACTGCGGCAGCAATGGGAGATACTCAAAGGACACTTTATACACGACAAGCGGCTACTCCTACAACTCCAGCAGGTATTACATATGATGGAACAACTTTTAGCGGATTAACTTCAGGCGGTGTTACATGGTCACTTAGTCCTCCAGCAGGTTCAGATTCATTGTGGGGACAAGAGATTCTTATTAATGGCGGGACCAATGTAGTAACAATCCTCGGAACTCCATATCGTGATGGAACTACAGGTGCGCGAGGACCAGCGGGACCAGCAGGTGCAAATGGCACTGATGGCACTAATGGAACAAATGGGTCTAACGGTTCTAACGGTTCTGACGGAACATCATTCGATATTATTTATAGAAGATCAGCAACTAATTTAAGTGGGATTCCATCAAACACTGGTATTACGGCAACTGGCGGTCAATTAAATAATGCTCCTACAAATTGGAGTCTTTCTGAACCTGGTGGAACTGATCCGCTTTATATTTCAATAGCAACTATTACTGGAGTAGGAGTTATTATGTTTAGTGCGCCTATAAAACAAACAGGAGAAATAGGTCCAGAAGGACCACAAGGTCCAGCAGGAGGTACGGGTGCAGCAGGTCCTGCAGGTCCAGCGGGTGCAGCAGGAGGTACGGGTGCAACTGGTCCAACAGGTCCAAGAGGTGCTGATGGAACTGATGGAACTGATGGTGCTACCGGTCCAGCAGGTCCTACTGGTCCAGGAGGAGGGGGAGTTAGAGTTTATTATCGTAGAACAATGACTGCGCTGCCAGTGCCACCAGGTCCAGTTTTAACTTATAATGGATCATTCTTTAGCGATCCAGATCCTTGGGCACCACTGCAAGTTCCACCTTCAGGAGGAGATTATATTTGGCAAGCAGATGTTGCTTATATTACTGGAAGAAATGGATCTGCGGTTGTTACGGGAGTAGTCAGATATAATGCTGTAAATGGTATTAGTATTGTTGAAATTTATCAAAGGGGAACAACAGCACCAACAGCACCAACTTTAACTTATAATGGATCCGCATTTGGTGGACTTGGTTTATGGTCAAGAACTATACCAGCAACACCATCAAATCAAAACCTTTATGCAATGACCGCTACATATCGAGAAGATATTTCTGGAGTTACTCTTGATCCTACTATTTATCTAAAAGGATTACCGATGGCAGTTGCACCATCAACAACATCAGTTAGATTAACTTATGGTTTAGCTACATCTACTAATGCTCCTACTGGTACAGCTGAAATGACAGCTCCTATTCAATTGGCGGCTGGTCAAAGTCATACATTCTCAGTTGCTATGCCAGTAACTACTAGCACTGGAATTAATTATTATGTGGAACTTCCAACTGGGTTTATGATGACAGGTGCTACGGATCCATTAGATGGTGATATCTTTTATGCTTGGACAAATACAGGACAAAGATGGTTCTATAATATTGGAAGAGCTAATAATCAAAATAACTTTACTATAACAATAAGAAGAAATCCATAGAGGTATGATATGGCAACATTAACTCCTCAAACGCGGAACCAAAGCGTTAGAAAAACTTTATTTCCAATTGGAACAGATAAAGCTCTAGCTTATTTAGCAGATATTATGGCATCGGCTGATCCATCAAGTTCTGGAGAAGATGCGTTAACAGTTCTTAATAGAAAACTAGAAGCTTCAAATATTGTTGGATCTGGAACTACAACTCCAGTTCCCGATGCTAATAGTCCTTTTATTTGGATTAGAACTGATGAAAATAGTGTTAGAGTAAAAAGAACTAGTGGAAGTACCTATTCCTGGTCAGATCCACTCTTCTTTGGAGATTATCAATCTCGTATTATTTATAGTGCTGATGATAATCCTGGAAATCCTGTTATTAGTTGGAACGCGCTTAATAATAATTTAGATTTTGGAGGACAGACTCTTTGGGCACTTAGTGTTGCTGGTGCAAAATGGTTTAGAATATTAATTTTACCGGCAACTTCTAATGCTTATCGTTCAACCCCAAATATTAGAATTGGTAATCCAACTGCAGAAGATATATCTTATACGCCAACCGGAAATGGTAACATCCCTTCTTCTGTGGACAATGTAGATGAAGCCCTTGATGTATTTCATAATGCGACGTTAGGAGGAGGTGGCAGTTTTACTCAACAACCATCAGATTGGAATGCTGCTACTGGACCAACCCGAATTCTTAATAAACCAATAGTACCTCAAATTGTAGAATTAACAAATACCAGATATCTTCGTCCTGCTGCTAATCCCGCTAATCAACCAACTTCAATTGGTGGGTTAAGTCAAGTTGGGGATTATGCGATTGTTAGTTTTAATATTAATCAAGATTTAGTAAATTTCTCGTCAACTTATAATACAGATATTTTTATTGAAACTAACGCTAAAATAACAATCGAACCAGGAACTGTAGGAACTGGACATTACGCCCTTGATGCTAGAACTGGATCTGGAAATACATTTCAAACTCCAGCTCGCGGAACAGTTAATTTTCCAACTAATAATAACGAAGTATCTGGATATGCTCGCGGTGCTGGAAATATTCCTCGAGGAACGACTTCAATTCAATTAAGAGTTACCGTAACTCAAGATTCATCCACAAATTTATTAGCGGGCGTTGATAATTTTAGGGCTGAATTACGTCCAGATATTAAGAGTGATGAAATTCTTGTTAATCATGGAGTTATAGGAAATAATATAAATCCTTCCGGTTTAGTAACATTAGATCAGTTTATTGGTCAAGTAGATGAGTTTCCGATTCAGCCATCTGATTTTGAAGATCTAGAATGGCCTGCGGCTCCTTCTGGAATAGATGATGATGGAAACGAAGAAAGATCACCTGTAATTATGATTCATAGAAATATTCAAAATGTTATGAATAGGCCGAATAGAACTTTCTATGCAAAAATCTCATTTAAATCAGCATTTACAGGATCTCCAACTGATGGAAGAAGTGATGTAGATTTTACTCATAATGTTTATACTAATGTTTCTAGTACTGCTCTTAGTACTACATCTTATAGCGGTCAAACAGCTACAGCTACTACTAGAAATATAGAAGTAGATCTTCCAAGTAATGCTGCTAGTATTAGAATTGGATTTATTGTACCAACAGGTCAAGCAGATGCCAGATTGCTAATTACAGAGTATGATTTGGATATTGTTGAAAGAGTAGGTGCTAATTTGGTTACGGTTGATACATCCAGTTTTAATGGAAATTTAGCCACAACTGATGATAATGTTCAAAAGGTTGCTCAAAAACTAGATGATTTAACGGTTGGTGCTGGTGCTAGTGGATCTACTTATAGTCAGCGAACAACATTAAACAATATTAATAGAGCCGCCAACACTATTGAGACTGTTGATTTAGTTAGTGAGCAGATAACGTTATCTTCAAGATTAGTTGATGAAGGCGGCGAAAGATTAAATAATCCAATTGCTATAACAGTAGGTTATACAATTACTTTACCACCGGCATTATCAGGTAATGTTGGAACCTTATTTATAAGATCGGTTAATAATTCAGAAAATGCTGGAGTTACTTATGCACAGCAAGATATAAGTGGGGTTACTTCAGGCAATACTATTAATATTAATGCGATACTTCCCCACTCTGCTAATATTCCTAATACCTTTTATATTATTCTTCAAATAGCAGTGCAGCCACAGGCTTATGCTATTAGCTTAACTAATGGTATAATGTATGCTGAACGAGATTTAGTAGGCTCTATTCCATCAGAGAATATTATAATACCAGAAGATACAATGGCTAATCCTGTTGACTTTATTGGTGGATTACGAGAAGTTACCGGAGTCTCTGGCGTTCCTAATACTCCAGCAAATGTTCAACAATTAGCAGCAAAAGCAGATTATTTGTTTCAGCAAGCCTATAATCCATATCAGCGCACTCAAAATTTAGATAGATTTGTTGTAGATCGGACAGTAGACACATTTGACGTTGGATCAACATCGGCTCTTTCAAATGCAATTGATATTCCCAATGAATTAAGAGAATTAGAAACTCCTATTGTTATTCGTATTCGAGCTCAAGTTGGTCCTAATCCTATAGGATCAAATTTTACCGGTACCGCTTCATTAAGAAATGAAGCAAATTCAGCTACAATTGGAACTCCAAGTTCAGATGAAGCCCTTTCAGGAACTGATTTATCTGTTGGAGACTATATTAACTTTGAAAGAGTTCTTTCAGTAATGGAAGTCGCAGCTAATGCAAGATTTAGAATTAGGTTTTTACGAACTGTAAATAATGGAGCTACAGCGCAATTTAGTGATGGGTTTGTTTATATGGAAGTTTCAGCTGGAAGTGGTGGTGGGGAGGCTACTGCGGAACCAGAAGTTATTTGGCAATCTGGTCCTAGTATAAGTGATAGAACAACCGCAACTTCAGCCAGTACCAATTATTCATTAATTTCAGGTAGGCGATTTGATCAGTATAGAAGCATTGGTATTTGGTATGATTCTGATGGAGCTGCTGGATCTGGTCTATTTTCTTATGTTCCGGAACCTGCAGTATCTGATATGATAACTAATCACGGGACTGGTGGAAGAGCAGGTCTAATTATATTAGAAGCGTTTAATACATATAAGTTGATTAAGCCAGTTACTCAAACAACCTTTAGAATTTATGAAGGATCTTCTAATGTTGGCATTAGAAGGATTTATGGAATTCCATAGGGGGAGGAAATATGTCAACAATTATTAAAATGATTCCTAAAACACATGCTACAAAAAGGACGACTGGTATCATTCTAACTAATGATGGTATTATTAGAACGCGTATAGAAGATCCAGTGGGAACTGCTACTGATAAACAATTTAATTTTTCAGCGAATGCAGAAGGAACATTTCGTGAGATTAATAATGAACCAGTTGTCTCGGTTAGTTCACAAAAGATTGGGGCTGATGCTAGGTTTATTATTACAGTAAATGAGTTTTATGATCCTACCCTAGTTGGTGAAAATATACCTCAAGAAAGATTTTTATGGTATGATTATAAAACTAAATCAGATGAGGCTCCAAGTAGTACTGCGGCACAAACTTTTCCTATTAATGCTTTCTGGACTAGTGGTGGAACTCCATCTTCTCCAACTGTGGCTTTTCCAGGTTCTTATACAGATCAAGTTATTCCAACGCCAAGCCTTTATACTAGTTTAGCTAGTACAGAAAATAGAAGAAATTATTTAAAGCAAAAAATATTAGATAATATTAATAATCCGCTCTTTCCAATATGGATATCAAGGCCTTTACTTGCTCCAGCTACTACAGCAGATCATTTATTAGAGCACGGACAAAGACAAGAAACGTTAATTTATTGGTTAGAGATGCTTACAAGATCAATTTCAATTGATATAAATTTAGCAACAGAACAAAAATTTAATTTTTTATCGGGAGAATGTGGTTTAGATGGAGTAGAAGTAATAACTAAAGCAAATTCATTAACTGGAAGCCAAATTTATAATGGCAGTTCTAGTAGAAATGGTTGGCGGTATCAAAGATTAGGTTCGATTGGTGCAAATACTCCATGGACATATAGTCCACCTACTGGTCCTAGTTGGACTCCTCAGAGATATGATCATACTATTACTAATGGAATCGACTTAAGAACAGCTAATGCAATTGGTGCTGGTACATTAGATTGGGTGCCTTGGCTAAGATCATAATTGAAAAAAATAAAATTTTATTGGATTTAAATCTTGTTGAAAATTTAATATTTTAATAATATAAGGTTAAACTATTAAATTGGATGCAAGATTTTTCATGTAAGGGGGATTTATGAAGGGATTAGTATTTACTAGAGTTTTTACAGAAGAGGATGTTCACCCATACGATAAACTAGAATGGGATAAGCGAGACGTAAAAATTGTTGATCATAAAGGAAATGTTGCTTTTGAGCAAAACGAAGTAGAGGTTCCGAAAAATTGGTCACAATTAGCAACTGATATTGCGGCATCGAAATATATGAGACGAGCTGGGATACCAGAAAGCGAACGCGAGACTAGTGCGAAGCAATTAGTTGATCGTGTGGCTAAGTCGATAACAGCATCCGGTGAAGAACAAGGCGGATATTTTGCTAGAAAAGAAGATCAACGAGTATTCCAAGATGAATTAACTCATATATTGATAAATCAGATCGCAGCGTTTAATTCGCCAGTTTGGTTTAATTGTGGACTTTGGTTTCAGTATGGGATTACTGGGAACGAGGGAAATTATTATTATGATTTAGATCAACTTAAGGTTAAGGAATCTGAAGGATATAAACAACCTCAAAATAGCGCATGTTTTATTCAGAGTGTTGAAGATAGTATTGATTCGATGGTTGCCTTACAGGAATCTGAAATTAAGTTATTTAAACATGGTTCAGGAACAGGAACAAACTTTAGTAAGATTAGAGCTGCTGGCGAACCGCTGACAAGTGGTGGTGAAGGATCTGGGGTTCTTTCGTTCTTGGAAGGATTTGATACTTGGGCTGGTTGTATTAAAAGCGGTGGAACAACAAGGCGTTCTGCTAAAATGGTTATTCTGGATATGGATCATCCAGAAATTGAAGATTTTATTAAATGGAAAGTTAAGGAAGAAGATAAAGCAAAATCATTAATAGGAGCTGGATATGATTCGAATTTTAATGGAGAGGCTTATTCGACGGTCAGTGGACAGAATAGTAATAATTCTGTGCGAGTTCCGGATAGCTTTATGCAGGCGTTTGAGGAAGGATTAACATGGGATACGAAATATAGAGTTTCTGGGGAAGTTGCTAAGAAATATGAAGCTGCAGATTTAATGGATATGATTGCTGAATCGGCTTGGCAATGTGGTGATCCAGGTGTTCAATTTGACGATATGATTCAAAATTGGCATACTTGTCGATCAAGCGGCAAAATTAATGCAAGTAATCCATGTGCAGAATTCCTATTCCTAGATAATACTGCATGTAATTTGGCATCGATTAATTTAGTCAAGTTCTTAGAAGGATCTGGTTATCGGTTTAATGTGGAGAAATTCGCTCAAACCGTTAAGGTATTAATTACCGCAATGGATATTATTGTCGATATGTCAAGTTATCCACAAGCAAAGATAGCAAAGGAGACACATGATTTTAGACCGCTTGGGCTTGGTTATGCGAACTTGGGTGCGCTATTAATGAGATTGGGTGTTCCTTACGATAGTGAAGAAGGAAGAAATATTGCGGCTTATATTACTAGTCTATTAACTGGGCATGGATATAAGACAAGTGCGCTGATTGCTCAAGTTAAAGGATGCTTTGCTGGCTATAATTGGAACGCTACTGATATGAAGCATGTTATTAAGATGCATAAAACTTATGCGCTTAATACTGAGCATTCAAAGAAAGGTAATTTTACTCCGATATTAAAAGATAAGGAAACTCCTATTCATTGTTGGTGGGATGCTCAAAATTTAGCTTCTGATTATGGTTATCGAAATTCTCAGATTTCTGTTATTGCTCCAACTGGGACGATTAGCTTTTTAATGGATTGCGACACGCTTGGCATAGAACCTGATTTTTCATTAGTTAAATATAAGGTTTTGGCTGGTGGAGGTAATTTGAAGATTGTCAATCAATCGCTAGAACCAGCATTAAAGATGTTACATTATACTCCGTATCATATAGACGAAATTAAAGAATATGTTTTGGAGAATGGAACAATTGAAAACGCTCCTTTTGTGAAACCGGAACATTATGCTATATTTGATTGCGCTGTCGCTCCAGAAGGATCAAACCGAGTTATCGATTATATGGCTCATGTTAGAATGCTAGGTAGTGTTCAGCCTTTAATTTCTGGTGGTATATCTAAAACATGTAATTTACCAGAAGATATTACGAAGGAAGAAATTAAACAGCTTTATGTTGAAGCGTGGAACCGTGGTGTAAAATGTTTAGCAGTATATAGAGACAACTGTAAAAGCAGTCAACCACTTAATACAAAAGAAGAAGTCGATGAGGATAATATTATTATAACCGATAAAAGAACAGATCAATCAATTCCGGAAAGAAAGAAATTGCCGGATAAAAGACCGGCGATAGCTCATAAATTTTCTGTTGATGGTCACAAAGGATATGTGCATGTTGGCTTATATGATGATGGGCGACCAGGCGAAGTATTTATTCGCATGAATAAAGAGGGATCGACTATCTCAGGAACATTTGATACTATCGGAATATTAACATCAATCGTATTACAAATTGGCGTGCCACTTCAATCGCTTGTGGATAAATTTACTGGGAAGAAATTCGAGCCAAGCGGGTTTACTGAGAATGAAGATATTCCAGTTGCTGATTCTATAATCGATTATATTTTCAGATGGTTAGAAAAAGAATTTGGAGGAACAAATGAGTGATTTAAATAGAGACAATGTAGTTAAACAAGCTGTCGTATTCGACGGCGATCAAGTTAGAGATGCTTGGACAAAATCCAAGCTCTCGCATTTACAATTTATTAGTACAAATAAAAGTTACAGAGCACTTCCAAAGTCAGTTTGGGATCAGATTCTAGCAGAGCATTTATCAATTCATAAATATGTGCCTGAGTTCTTTGACTGCGATAGTTTTGCCGCAGCCCTTATGGGGTTGGTCGCTTACGATTTCGAGATCAATGGAATTTGTAGGGTTCTTGATATAAGTGGTCATCATTCATATAATGCCGTTTTAGTTTGTGATGATGGAACTACTTGCTCTTGGTTACGAGTTGAACCGCAAGCAGATTTATTCTTGGAAGATATATCAAAAGAAGTTACAGTTACAGCTCCGGATGGTGCATATGCTGCAACTAGCGGTTTTGCTGTGACAGCTTAGGAGGATTATGAAAGAAGTAAAAGCTTATCAAAAACTTTCTGAAATGGTAGATAAAGAAATGTCTATGGGTGATATTATGGTTGCTGATAACATTTTTGTGGAATACGAGAAAGGAGTATCCATAGAAAATTTAGCAGTTAAATATGGAAATACAGTTGAAGGAATTATTGGGATTCTTAAATCTATGGGAGCAGATTTAAATGATGACTAAAAGATGGATGTATCACGTTCAGATTACACCGGATCAGGTTCACGATGGCGATACAATTGAAGATGTGTCAGTTGTGCTTTGCGGATATGATTGGAAAGGTGAAGAACAAGAGATTTGGCCGAATCTTTATTTAACAGAAGACGGTTTAGTATGCCGATTCTCGCTTAGACTTTATGGTATTGATGCGCCAGAAATGCATCCTCACCATGTGACTAGTGAAGGTGTGGTTCGGACTCAGCGATCTCTAAATAAAGAAAAGAAACTAGCAGAAAAGTCCAGACAAGGTCTAATAGATTATCTGGCAAAATATGATAATACAATCTATATTCAAGATGCGTTTGATGGAAAGTATGCTGGGCGATTCGTTTCCGCTATATTCGTCAAGGCTTCTAATGGAACGCTATTAAGTGTGGCTGACTATATGTGTTGTAAAGGCTTTGCTCGTCCATATTTCGGAGGAAAGAAGGAGAGTTGGGCATAATCTAAAGGGCGGTTCTTACACCGCCTTTTTATTTGCTTGGATTTAAAAGCCTTTGAAAATTTAATATTTTATTAATAAAATGGGATAAAATATTGGGAGGAGTAAATGATTAAACAAGGTTTTATTTATTGCGGTAGAAATATTTTAGATGGCATGCGTTATATTGGATGTCATTACGGAACTGATTGGATGTCTAGACCAAGGAATCATTTAAGAGGTGATGGAAATAAAGATATTTTTAATGAGGTAAGTGAGTATGGTATAGATATAATAGAATGGGAATGTTTAAGAAATGGACTTACTCAAGACGAATTAGGAATGTGGGAAAAACATTTAATCCTACAATATGACACTGTAATTCCAAATGGATATAATAGAACAAAAGGTGGTAAGATTACCAAACACACTCCAGAAATTAGAAAAATAATATCCGAAAGGACTAAAGAGAATTGTAGGAGAGGAGAAAATCATCCTACATATAGAAAAGATCTTTGGGATAATAAATACGAGATTGCAAACAGGTATATTAATGGAGAACATGCTAATCAGTTAGCGATTGAGTATAATTGTGATTCAAGCACTATTTGCGTTATAGTAAAATCTTGCGGAGGGGTTACTAGATCAACTCAATATAAAAATAGTGAACTATGGGAAAGAAAAGATGAAATCGTGAAAGATTTTTTAGACGGGAAAAATATGAGCGAGCTTACAGAAATATATGGATACAGCGTGTATACAATGCAAAGAATTCTTCGATCAGAAGGATATAAACAGAAGCCTGGAAGACCAAAATCAAAAGTATGGTCTTATTCAAGAGAAATTATTGATCGATATGATAATGGAGAGTCAATAGATAGTTTAGCTAAGATATATGATACAGGAACTTCTACTATAAGGCGAATACTTAAATCAAGAACAAAAATTTGAAAAAATGGATTACTTGTGGTACCCTATAAATAAATAACAATATAGAAAGGGTACTATATGTTTGAAATAGAAATGCAACCATTATCAATTAATCAAGCTTATGCAGGTAAGAGATACAAGACTGCGGACTATAAACAATACGAAAAAAAGCTGATGGGTTACTTCAAGACATTGGATCTTCCAAAAATTCTCCAAAAAGAAAAATTCTGCGTTTATTATGAATGGTCAATTACAAATAGAGTTGACAATAGTAATTGTGTAAAGCTTTTTGAAGATATCTTGTGCAAATATTTACAAGTAAATGATCGTGATGTATTAGCTTTTTACTCGAGAAAGAAAGTAGTTAAGAAAGTCGATAGTAATATTAAGTTTGCAATTTTTGCTAGTGAATATGATCTGATTCAATTCTTACAAAAGGAAGTTTAGAATTATGAAGGAAACGTTTCTTGACATTGTTAAAGAACTTGGTCCAAATATTGCGTTATCTGAATTAGTATACAGATTCGTATTTGTTTGGACCGAAGATTATGAATGCGAACGATATTTAATTGAAGATAGTATTCCAAAAGAAGCTCAATATTTCTGGGTTAATAAATTTAAAGGAAAGAAAACGAAAGGTAACTTGTATAAATTTGAACGATCAAAAACTGGGTGGATGCTTGCAGAAAAAAGTCCAGCATTAACATATGAATCATTTAAAAGGATCAGGCGTGGTCCAGCTTTTAAAGAAGTTCCTCCAGTTCTTCAATCGTGGGAGCATTTATGGCCGGATTATCATTAGGTGTTGACGTAGCGAAATATGCTTGGCATAATAGAAAAGCGATTATGCGAGCTTATCATCATTACGTAAAACATAAAGTAGTATTGGACGATCTATTAGATTTAAGTGAACAACATCCAGATCATCCAGATCGGGTTAAGGAACGAGTTAATAGGTAAGCATACAATATGGATCCTAAAGAAATTTTAAGTAGTCCATTACATGAATATCAAGAACAAACTTATCGCAGTCACGATATAATCTGTAAAACTATTGATCGGACAATGCAAAATATCCACGAGATATTTTCTGAACAAAATGTTAATGAAATGCCATCCGATAATTTGGAAAAAGAACATAAAAAAATTATACGGGCTTTTTATCAGGATATAATGCATTACAAGAAACAAATTAATAAGTAGGAGCACGCCATGGATCCTATGGAACTTTTAAGTAAGCAATTACAACAATACCAAGAACAAAACGAACGCGATCATGATATGCTCAATAAAAAGATCGATCAGATGCTAACAGAGATCCATGTTCTGTTTTCTGAACGAAATGTTAATGAGAAGCGATTTGATAATTTGGAAGAAGGACAAAAGGAAATCAAGGAAACTGTTAACGAGATCGATAAGCGGGTTAAGTATTTGGAAGAGCATCATATGAAACGAGATCATCTTTGGAAATGGATTGTAAAAGGTCTTGGGGTCCTGAGCGTAATTGTTGGTTTAATTGCGACAGCGTGGAAGCTTGGATTTTTCCAAAATCTTTAATTTAAGGCGGCTCTATTTGGGGTCGCCCTATCATATGTCTCAATTTGGATTGGATCACCATATAGACACCGCTGGGCGGTTTTTAGACCTGTCCTAGTGTAATTTTCGCTACTCGATAGTCACAAAAGGAAAGAGGATTTATGTTTATAGAACAAGCATGTCAAATTTTAGGAGTTAATGTAAACGATATGGATCTCGAGAATACGGCAAAGAAAGCATACAGAAAGTTAGCAAAGGAGCTACATCCCGACAAAACAGGGAATACTGATACTGCAAATCAGTTTTCGCAAGTAACCGATGCTTACAATGCTATTACTGAGTTTATCAAGAACCCAGTAGTGCACCAGCCAACCATTCCAGGATTTCATGTCGACTTTGGCGGATTTAATGTTAATGTTCCAGATGGAGCAAATGTCCAACAAACCGTTGATGAGCATGGAAATGTCCATTTTACCATATCATTTTAAATGAAAAATCGTCGACAACCCCTCAGCCGCACAAGTTGTGCAAGTTCGAAGCAAGTTGTGGTGCAAGTTGCAGCCCTCAGCCGCACAAGTAGGGCAAGTTTACCTATAAATCCCTTACTGACTTATAAAATGGTTTTATATAATTTCTTATGCTCATGGTCACCTCTCACGGAGCAAAGCCCTCATAGCCTTGACTCTGTGACTAAAAAAAGCGGGATTTGGGTATACTTTGGGCTCCCAGCCGCTGGGGATATAGGAAAAACCACGAAAACTTAGCGAACTTGTGCGGTCGAGGGCTGCAACTTGCAACACAACTTGCGTCTGACTTAGCGGACTTGTGCGGTCGAGGGCTTCGCAAGGAATTGGGAGCCAAAGCCATAAAAATAACCCACTCCTATTGTGGATATCGGGGTATTGGGATGCCACCCAAAGGGGTCTAAAAGCCGCCCAAAGGGGTCTATATGGGGTTCCAATTAAATTTTAGATATATGGCAAGGGAGGGATAATTTGAGCGGCGTTAAATCGGCGATTGGGAAAAACAAGGCGAAAAAATTTCAAGGTCAAAATTTTCCTTGGATTTAAAATGGGTTGAAAATTTAATATTTTATTAATATAAGGCGATTATGTTTGAATTTTTGCAGGGTTGGATAATTTATCCATTTAGCGAATTGAGTCATGCAAGCCAAGGAATTCTTGTTGGGGTTCTTGGTGCGAGATCAATTCTTCATAAAGAAGTTTCTGATGTCTTATGCGCGCTATTAATAACAATAGCGTTTGCAACATATGAGATAACAGAAAAGTGGCAGATTAATGATAATGCAAGTGCTGACTTTGAAAACTTTTGGGTTAGTGCGATGGCAACCGGATTAATTTATACAGGAGTTCATTTTTTAAACAAATGGCGAAAAGAAAGGTAAATAGAAAAATGAAAGAGCGAGCTTTTAAGAAGCTTCCTAAAACAAAAATTTCACATTTACGAGTAGATAAATTTGGAAAAGTAATTAGCTTCTATGAATATGGAATGCAAACCGAACATGGATGGCTAATTGATGATGATGGCGATGCGGTTGCTATTGGAACAATCCGAATTGATAAATCATGGGAGAAATGATGAGTAAAGTAATTGGAATCGATTTGGGAACTACGAATTCATGCGTAGCTGTTTTAGAAAGTGGAAACGGTAAAGTTATTGAGAACTTAGAAGGAAATAGAACTACACCTTCTATTGTATCTTTAAAAGAAGGCGATAGATCAGTAGGCCAGACTGCCAAAAGACAAATTATTACAAATCCGAAAAGCACTATTTCGTCAATTAAAAGATTTATTGGAAAGAAATATGATCAACTAACTGATCAAGATAAGAAACAAGTTCCTTATGATCTTAAAAGCGATAAAAATGGAAATATTGTAATATCGGTTGGTGATAAAACTTATACTCCGCCAGAAATTTCTGCAATGGTTCTTCAAAAGATGAAACAAACAGCAGAAGATTATTTGGGTGAAAAAGTAACGCAGGCTATTATCACTGTTCCTGCTTATTTTGATGATGCTCAAAGAAAGGCTACAGAACAAGCCGGAGAAATTGCTGGATTAGAAATTCTTAGAATTATTAATGAACCTACAGCGGCTTCATTAGCTTATGGTTTAGGAGATGATACTAATAAAACAATTGCTGTATATGATTTAGGTGGCGGTACTTTTGATATTTCCATTCTAGAATTAGGAGATGGTGTTTTTGAAGTTAAAAGTACTAATGGCGATACTAAGTTAGGCGGTGATGATTTTGATCAAGTTATTATTGATTGGCTTGGTCAGGAATTTCTGAAAAGTGATGGTGTCGATTTAACGGAAGACGAAATGGCTTTGCAACGATTGAAAGATGCTGCAGAAACAGCAAAGTGCGAACTCTCTAGTAATCTTCAATCTAATATTAATTTACCTTTTGTTACGGTAGACTCTAATGGTCCTAAACATTTAAATTTAACCTTGACACGAGCTAAGCTTGAACAGATGTCAGATGATCTTATCGGTAGAACATTAGTTCCTTGCAAAACCGCTCTAGATGATGCTGATATACAGGCTAATGAAATTGATGAAGTTATCTTAGTTGGTGGTCAGACTCGGATGCCAAAGGTTCAAGAAAAGGTTGAGGAGCTATTTGGAAGGAAACCTCATAAAGGAGTCAATCCAGATGAGGTTGTTGCGATTGGAGCCGCTATTCAAGGTGGAATTTTATCGGGTGATAAAGACGTAGAAGATATAGTTCTATTAGATGTAACACCATTATCTCTTGGAATAGAAACTCTTGGCGGAGTCTTTACCAGAATAATTGAAAAGAATAGCACAATTCCGATCACTAAATCAGAAACATTTTCAACGGCTGAAAATAATCAATCAGCAGTTGATGTTCATGTCCTTCAAGGTGAAAGAGAATTAGCGGTCTATAATAAAGTTATTGGCAGATTTAGATTAGATAATATTCCACCGGCTTTAAGAGGTGTTCCTCAGATTGAGGTTACTTTTAATATAAATGCTAATGGAATTTTAGAAGTATCAGCTAAGGATCTAGGTACTGGTAAAGAACAGAAAATTACGATTACTGATCCAGAAGGTCTTTCTCCAGAAGAAATTGAAGAAATGATTAAAGATGCTGAAAACTATGCTGAAGATGATAAGAAAGCTCGAGAAGAAGTTGAATTGCGAAACGGAGCAAGTTCTTTAGTATATCAGACCGAAAAACAAATAGAAGAATTTGGAGAAAAAGTTGACGATGCCGACAAAGAAAAAATTGAAGTGGCTATGGATCAAGTAAATAAAGCTTTAGAAGGTGAAGACATAGAAGTTCTAAAAGAAGCTCTAGAAGAATTAAATAATTCTTGGTATGAAATATCAGCCAAACTATACGAAAATATTAATTCTGAACCAGAAATCGATATAGTCGATATAGAGGAGGATTAATGAGCAAAATAAAGAAGAAAGATCTCAAAAAGGATTTTAAAGAATATGTTCCAAGAAGTCCGCAAGAGGTGAAAGAACTAGTTAAGAAATTATCTAGGAAAACTAATGGAACTACGACATCCGCAGATAACTTACAAAATCTAGAGAGGAGATAAGAAATGGCTATTGAAACTACGAAACTAAAGGAAGCGAAAGCTAAATTAGAAGCTGCAGAAAAAGAATTTCAGGAAATTAAGGATTCTATGATTCAAGATCTTAAGGATGTTGGAATCGAAACTAAGGACGAAGTAGATCAAGGTAGACCAATTATACGTCGTAGAATTACCGATTCTGATATTTATGATTTAAGAACCTGGCCATCTCCTATATGGATAACGCCAAGAGGTTTTGCAGAAATCGTTCGTCCGCCTAATTATCCGCCATATAGAATTACGTGCGGTACTTCAAGTAATACGTATAGCGGTTAAATTTATTGGGAGCCTTTTTTGGCTCCCTTCACATCTATTATGTCAAATATAATTCCTTTCATTAGGCCAATAGAAATTGCGATAGCTCGCTTAGATAGCGTATTAGACGAAATGCTCGACTCAGGTAAATATGATGATGTGCAAAGTAGAATGCTTTGGTTTGAAATTCATACCGCAAAATATTTACTTGAAAAAGAATTAGGATTAATTAAGGAAACCGAGAAATCGGGAATTAAAGTTATTGGATCCGTGGCTGACTAGTAAGGCATTCGTCTCATAAACGAAATTACCTGGATGCAAATTCCAGCGGATCCACTTTGGGAATGTGGCGGAGTCCGGCTTAACGCAGTAGATTTGAAATCTACCAAGGATCGAAAGATCCTTCTTGGGTTCAAATCCCAACGTTCCCGTTTATTGGAGTATAATTAATAATGATTACGACTGGAATAGTTTATAAGATCACTAACACTGTGACCAAAAAAGAATATATTGGGCAAACGACCGATTTTAAAGATAGGATGCGACAACATAAAAAAGCTAATAGTAAATATCAATATCTTCATAGTTCGATTAAAGAACATGGATGGGATAAATTTGAAGTAATAAAACTTCATGAAAATGTTGATCTTAAAGATTTAGAATGGCTAGAAAAGCATTGTATATTAATTTGGAATACTTTGGCACCAAATGGGTATAATTTAAAGTATGGCGGAAGTAATGGGTTGCAGAGCGAAGAAACTAAAAGAAAAATTAGCAAATCATTATTGAAATATCATGGTAGTGAAGAAGGAATAAAAACTAAACAATTAGTCCATAGTAAGATCTATAATATTTGGAACGATAAAGAATCTATTGTCAATAAATATAAATCTGGGTTATCTACAAAACTTATAGCTAAAGAATATGACTGTAGTATTGGCCTTATTAGAAAAATTCTTAAAGAAGCAGGAATTCAGTTTAAAACAGGAAGACCTGATCTTTGGAATAAATCAAATATTATTGTTAATGAATATAAATCTGGATTATCTCTTGGGTCTTTATCTAGAAAATATAATTGTAGTCATATTCTTATTAGAAATATTCTTTTAAAAGAGAAAGTTAAGCTTAGAGATAGGAATGCATATCGGTGTGGCAGACTTGGTAATGCAACGGACTGTTAATCCGTGTCTTTTTTATGACAATGTGTGTTCGAATCACACCACCGATGTAGCTGGTGTAGTTCAGTTATTAGAATCTTGAAGTAACAATTCAAGGGGTCAAAGGTGAAATTCCTTTCGCCAGCAAATTTTTCATTGGATTTAAATCTTGTTGAAAATTTAATATTTTAATAATATAGCCTAATGGAAATAGGAGATAGAATGAATAATCCATATGAATTGATATTTGAGGGTTGGGTTAAAACGACAGATAATTCTTGGGTAGCCCGAAGTGCAATTGCAGAAATTAGTTTTGAATATCAAGGGCGCGATGGTTATGATGATGATGATTGGGAAGTTGTAATATTATTAAATATAAACGATCTTTGGTTGCCTGGTCCTTTGCCAGAAGAAAAGATAAAACCGAGTGATATTAGTAAATTTTATCGGCAAATTAATGATCAGCAACGACGAGATGTATTTAGAGGGACAAGAGATGAATGTGAAAAGGTAGCCGAAATAATCATGCGAGGGTAATATGAATCTACCGAAACAGAAACCGTGGAATGTCAAAACTCCAGATAAAAACTTGGTTAATCAGTTTAGTAAGGAATTAGGAATTAGTTCATTTCTTAGCTCCTTACTAATTAATAGAGGTATTGAAGATTTGGAAGCGGCGCGCAAATATTTATTTCCAAAGTTTGCTGATTTGCATGATCCGTTCTTGCTTCCCAATATGAATAAAGCTGTAGATCGAATTGAGCGAGCTATTAAAGATCAAGAATCAATACTAATTTATGGTGATTATGATTCTGATGGAACAACTGCAATAGCGGTTCTCTTAAACGCTCTTGAACTAAAAGGTGCTGCGAAGGTTGGATATTATATTCCAAATAGATTTACTGAGGGTTATGGTCCTAATAAAGAAAGCTTAACTCAGATTAGAAAGAAAGGATATACCCTTATCATTACTGTGGATTGTGGGGTTACAGCAATTAATGAAGTTGCTTATGCTAACTTCTTGGGAATGGATGTTATAATCACAGATCATCATTTACCAGATCAAAATCGGGTTCCTGATGCTCTTGCGCTTATTACTCCGCATGCAGTAGAGAACGATTATCCATATAAGGATCTTGCTGGGGTTGGCTTATCTTTTAAATTGGCATCTGCATTTATTGATAATAATAAATATTTGTATTCATTGCTTGATTTGGTCACAGTGGGAACTATTGTTGATGTTGCTCCTTTAAATGGTGAAAATAGAATTTTGACGAAGATGGGTTTAGATCAACTTAATAATGGTAAACCAAGGAGACCAGGTATTCGGGCGTTATGTGCTGTTGCTAATCAAGGAACTCAAAAGGCATTAACTGGTTATGATTTTTCGTTTGGGCTTGGACCTCGAATTAATGCAGCTGGCAGAATGGGAAGAGCTGAAGTTGTTGTTGGTTTACTTATGGAATCATCTTACAACAGAGCCGAAAAGATTGCTGGCGAACTAGACGCTATGAATGCTCAACGAAAGCAATATCAGAAATCGATTTATGAGGATGCTGTCAAAGTTATTAAGCAAGATAAATTAGAGAATGATAATGCGATTGTTGTAGCACATGATTGGGGTGATAGAGCTAAAGGCGTTGTTGGAATTGTAGCGTCGCAACTCATGGAAAAGTTTGGTAAACCAGTAGTCCTATTAACCGTTAATGATGACAAAGCTTCAGGATCAGGTAGAGGTGATGATAGTTTAAATTTATCGGAAGCCCTTTTAAACTGTTCTGACGTTTTATTAACGCATGGTGGTCATGCTGCGGCAGCTGGATTATCACTTAATAAAAGCGATGTTGACGAATTCAGAGATAAACTAAATAAGTATGCGACATCAAATATTGACACTGAAAAGATCGAGTCTGGATTTGATATTGATTATGAACTAGATTTCTCTGATATTGATCGAGACTTATTAAAAGAAATTAATCTTCTCGAACCTTGTGGTCAAAAAAATCGGTATCCATTAATTCAGACATCAGGAATAACATTGGAAGAAGGAACGGATTTCTATGGTGCAACAAAAGAGCATCTAAAATTCTTTGCGACGCAAAAGGGATCTGAAGTATCTGGATTACAATGGCGTAGTCGCGAATATAAGCAAACGCTAGACACAAAAGATTTATCGTTTAATATGCTTTATTATCCTGAACTTAATACTTGGCGAGGTAAGAATGAACTTAGAATTTCAGTTCAAGACTGGAAAATATCTGATACTGCAAAACTAATTGAAACCGCTAAGAATGATGCTCGTGCAACATTAATGAGTATGCAAGATTGGTTCTTAGATAACTTAGATCTTTATGTTGCTGATGTTTATGAAGCGTTTAAATCGATGGTTGGAACCGAACCCGAAACTTGGGGTTCTGATACTTGGAATAAATTCGCTGAAGAATTAAAATTATGTCATAAAGACGGAAGTCTTTTACAAATATTAAAAAGGTAAATAATGAAATCCGCTGATATGAATTTTATAGAGAAAGTTCTGATTAGAGATGAGAGAAGGGGTGCACCGAACGAGGCTAAAAAAGGTTATGCTTATCTTAATAGCGAAGGTATACCTATGATTGGAATTGGTAGAAATCTTAAAACAAGAGGATTATCTTTTAGAGACATACTTGGGGTATTACGTTCACTCAATCTACGTGATGATATTAATCTAGAAGATATTACGTGTAGTGGTATTTGTTTTGATAATCTTAGAAGTTGGCAAGATTTTACTAATAATAAATCCTTATCTGATAAGATAATATCTGAGTTACTCGAACGAGATATTGATATAGCTTATTATAGAGCAAAAAAGAAGATGGGTAATGTTCGTAATCTTAATTTCTTACCTGGATATGCACAAGAAGTGCTAATTCAGATAATATTTACTTTGGATGCATATAGATTTAATGAGTTTGAGAAAGTAATTGAAGCGTTTAAGGTAAATTATCTTCAAATTCCGGTATTTGCAGCATTTAAGGCAAATAATCTTAAAATTGCGGCTGATGAAGCGTTTAAGGTAAATAATCTTCAAATTGCTGCTGATGAAGCGTTTAAGGTAAATAATCTTCAAATTGCTGCTGATGAAATACTTAAAGCTATGACTCGCGAATCAGTTTACTCTAAAACATTTAGACGTTTAGATAAAAACCGATTTCATCGCTATGCGAACGTTTTAAGAACTGGAAATAAAAGAGAATATCAGTTAGATTAATTATTAGGAATAATATGAATCTTAAAGACATACAAACTCAATTAGATAAATGGGAACATGAAGATATGGTTTCTAATGAAGCTAAAGCATTACAATTGGAACTAGATGAACAAAGAAAACTATATCCGAAAACCGCAAATCTAATAGATAATAATCGTAAAATACAACGTTTAAGAAAACAATCAGAATTTCGTTCCGCTCAATTAGAATTAGAATTATTTAAAAAACCGCAAGTTTTAAATAATGAAAGAATAAATTATATTGTTAATCGAATTTTTTCGGGTTATACATTACATTACTAAAAATTACATCAAAAAGGAAGTTAAAATGGCTATCGTAAAAAAGTTCAGAATGAATTTGTATGTTGATTATACGGATACAGAAGACGAAGAGCGTTGGATGGGCGAATCTGAATATAAAGTTACTAAAATAGATGGAGAACCAGCAACAGTAGATACTTTAAATCCAAATATTGCTATTCATCCATTAAGCGATTTGGTTAAGGATGTAGAAGAAGTACTAAACATTTCTTTGGACGAACTTCAAAGCTATAAAGATTTGGAAATTAAGGTAGTCAAGTGACAAAAATAAAATATGCTACTGATCAAGAATCGAAAATTATTACATTTCTTTTAATGAATAATTTTGATAATTTATGCGGACTACATAATACTAAACTTATTTATGATGTTTTCGAGAAGTTTAAAAAAGATATTGTATTTTTATCTTTATTAAAAAGGAAACTAAATGAACGAAGTATATGAAAAATGGGATCGCTTTTGCGACCAAAAAGTTAAAGCTAAATATCTGGAATATGAAAAAGCGGTTATCAAATATAAACTGGTAACCGCTAAGATCAATGACATATATGAAAATGAATATAAGCAAGCAAAGGCTGAATTAGATGTTGCTGAGGCTACAATTCAAGAGTATTTAGACGAGCAATATCTTTGGGAACCGCCACCTATGAAATCAGATAAGATAAAAAGTCCTTCATAAACTTTTTGAGGTAGTAACATGAAACATTCAGGACGCGATACAGAATTTGCTGAAGATGCTCATTTTTGGCCGGAAGACCCAAGCGAAGAGCAATTACAATCTTGGGTTAAGAGTGATGAAGAGATTAGAGGCTTCATAACTGATCTTAAATATAGTATTCTAGAATTAATTAATCGATCTTATAAAGATTATTTTGAAAAAATAGATAGGAGAGTATTTTGAATCTTAAAAACATTTTAGCGTTCAGTTTATGTTTGCTTATTATTGGCTGTTCTGAAAGCGTAAATAATGAAGAAGTTGAATCTAGTATTACTGGTTATGTAGAAAATCAAGTAAGATATAATGATTTTACTAGGCTTGAAATAAATGGCCAACCTATAGATATAAGATTTCTTTCAAAACATGTAAATTTAGAAAATGTAAAAGTTCGAATCGATATGACAAAATCCGATATAGATTCTATTGAAATACTTCCAAGTAAGTTTAATAGAAAATCATTTACTGGAATAGTAAAAGCTAGAACAGATAAAGAGGTAGCACTTCTTATTTCTGATGATAATGGTTTATCTGTATTATCGGTAACTGGTTATAATTTTAGATCTGGAGAAGATCTAACTCAAAATGATAAATATGATGAAGGTGAAATAGTAACTATTGAAGGCGAAATTCAAACTTTAAAATTTGATTGGGTTGGATTAACCGACTGTAAATAATATGAAAACAAAACTTTATTTTGCTTACGGAATGAATCTTGATTATGATCATATGAGAGAGGCTTGTCCTACAGCCATTCCAATTGGACCTCGAAGGATCGATGGGTATCGGGTTGAATATCGATGCTTTGCGAACATCGTAGAATCGGAGCCGGAGGATTGTGTTTGGGGTGGTTGTTGGGCAATCGATGCCAAAGCTGAAGAATGTTTGGATTACATTGAAGTTTATCCAGATCTTTATGACAAAATATACATTGACGGAATGTTGACTTATCAGATGATAAAAGATAAGTATCCGCTTATGGAACCAACAGTAGAATATCTGAAAACAGTTCAGCGGGGTTTAGCTGATTTTGGATTAGTATCAAAAACTATTAATAAAATGATTGGTCCATCAAAATGGCAAAGGAGATCATACTAAATGTTTGGAATTAGTAAAGGCGAGGTCATGGCGCGCATAGCACAAAAGGCGACTGAAGATTTAAAAAGAGATGGCAAAGTCACAATTACCGGATTTGGAACGCTTCAATATAATAAAGAAACGGACGAGTATAAGTTCTATCCGACAACTCAATTAGAACAAGCACTTAAAAGGAATTAATAATAGGGGATTAAAAACAATGTTAAACTTAAAAGAAGGATTATTTATAGCGGTTATTGGTATTTTAGCTTTATTTAGCACAGGATGCGAAAAGGTATCGTTTCCAGTAGGAATTCCAGCAGGAATTGATTCTTCATTCTTAAATGAAAGCGAACGTAATAGGCGAGAACATATAGACGAACGAGTTATCGTAACTGGTATTGTCGTGCAGGTATTTTCGCATATTAATGAGATTTGGGTAAAGGTTGAAGAACATGAAGAATTGGTTATCGTACTACTAAAAGATAATTATAGTAAAGATCAATTAGATAATTTAAAGGATAATTCAAAAGATAATCCAAAAGTTTTTGCTGGTTATCTTACAATCGTTGAAGAAAATAGACTTACTATTTCTGAAGCGGTTCTGGAGAATTAATAATGAATCGAATTATATTGGGAGCAACAATCTTATTGGCCACAACAATAATCCTTTTGATTTGTGGCCATCTAATTATCTGGGTGTAGTTCAGGAGCAGAACGCTCGTTTTGGGTGCGAGAGGTCGGGAGTGCGAATCTCTCCACCCAGATTCTATATGGAGGTTAATCATGGATTTTGGAATGGGCGCACTAGCAAATTTTATTAATTTACTTCTAGGATTAGTTTTTTTTCTATCAGTTGGATTGGCAGCATTTCTAATATTTAAATAATCATGTTTAAAGACAAAGAATTCGTATTACATTTAATTGGACTTATAGTTCTGACTATATTAGCAATTTTCTTTGGATTACTTGAAGCGATATACGATAAAGAAATAACTGACGTAGGATTGATAGTCGGACTAGCTGGGAGTTTAGTTGGGGCTAGATCATTAAAAAATATTGGTCAGGATCAGGATAATGATAAAACAAAATAGACCAGAAGACTTTATACCGATATTAGTAATAATTTTTGTATCATTATTAATAATAGGTATCGTGTCAATGTTTGTATTTGTTGCAGAGGGTAATAATATGTCCACAGAAGGAACTTTATTAAAGCAACTTAGAATGGAGGAAGGGTACAGGGACATGCCGTACCGAGATTCGTTGAATAATCTGACTATTGGGTATGGTTGGAACATCGGGTCTCGGAACCTGTCGAGAGAGGAACACATCAGGTTATTTCCAGGGAAACCATATCCGCTTAATATCAACCAAATGTCTGATATTTGGCGGACTACCCCACTTACTCAATCTGATGCTGAATACTTATTAGAGACATCAGTTTTAATTGCAGAAGGCGACGCTCGAGAACTATTTGGAGAAGATTGGTCTAATATTCCATCTCAGAAAAAAGTTCCTATTTTAGATATGATATTCAATTTGGGATTGCCAAAGTTTAAAAAGTTTAAAAAATGTATAGCCGCTATTAGGAAACACGATTTTAAGGAAGCTGCGAAACAGGTTAGAAACTCATTAGCTTATGTTCAGGCTAAATCTAGATATGAACGAATTGCAAAGGAGCTAGAAAAAGATGACAAGACAGCAACGCCGATATCGGGAACGAGAACTAAATAAAATAGCAAAAGGAATGGCTGGTATTGTGGGCAAGAAAAATAAAACGATTGTCGACGATAACCAGTTTAATTTTTTAAAAGCAAAGGTAGAGCGTTTAAGGAGAGCAGATCATGAAGACGTTAATTAAACATGTGAAGGATAATATATATATGGATGGGCAAAAAAATTATTGGATCCTTCAAGATAATAATAAGTTTTACGGGTATAATTATATAAGTGGGGTCCAATATGATCATATATGTGAACCAGAAGGAAATTTCAAAATTTACGATTCTAGTTCAGTTTCACCTCGAAATCAAACACCAAAAATGGAAGCAA